>JAFGEN010000105.1 GCA_016931595.1 Candidatus Aminicenantota bacterium
CCGACCGGGATCAACGGATATCCGGTCTGAACGCGGAGAAATCGGCACTGGCAGGGACGATGGAGGAGAAGCTGTCCGGAAAAAATACCACGGTCATCGTTTTGGCCGTTCTTCTCGGAGTGGCCCTCATCAGCCTGGTTGTCACGCTTATTGCCGGGAAAAGGCCGATAGGATGACCCCCAAGGATTCGGCGAAGGCCCGGCGGAGCCGGTTGAGTTTGCCGATATCGGGCCTTCCGTCGGGGCGGAGATAGAGGGCGAGGTTCGTTTCCTGGAGAATGGCAGGAGCCCTCCGGCCGACCCGTCCCGCAGCGTCGATCGAGTGTTCGGCGCTGATGTGGCCGTAGACGTCGAGATAGTCCGAGGCGTTGACCGTGATGCGAATGTCCGGAAGACGCTTGCCGAGCTCCTCGGCGTAGGCCTGGATGGCCTCATCGGGGCAGAAACGCCGGACTTGGCCGCCGCCCTGTTCCGTCTGCATATTCATCAAATCAATCTGGTTTTCGGACATGCCCCTGGCCGTAACGGTCGCATGGCCTTCCAAAATGAAATTCGCTCCGGCGGCGACGGCGTCCCCCACGGCCTGATGAAAGGGATCGAGGTATTTTTCGGCCATCGCCTTTCTCGATTCGACGGTCGGTTCTTTGCCCGGGCGGTAAACCGGTCTTCCCCAAACGTCGCAAAGAGGGGCCGCAGCGTCGATATTCCGGGGATGGCGGTTGGCCTCGAGAAGCAGGCTGCAATAGGGAAAGACGGCCTGGGCGTTGCCCAGGATGTCGCGGAAGTCATAGAGATCTCCGGTAAACCAATCGATGTTCCGGACCAAGACGGGCCATTCATCCGAAAGCGATTCCGGCGCGATTTCGGCCGGAAGGATGAGGCCGCCATGGGGGATGACCGCCAGGAGCCGTCGGCCGGCTCCCTTTATATCCGCCGCCCCGCCGCTCATGTTCCGTCTTTTCCGGATCCGGACGGCCCGGCCGCCGGAGCGAGAATGGGTTTCGGTAGGAGAGGGACGGGAATCGGTTCCGGGACGGGCGACGGGGTTTCATCGGCGACATTGGCTGTTGTGACCGGCCGAATCGTTCCAAGCCGTCGTCCCGGGAGCTGAAAACCGAGCACAGCCTGGGGGGTGATCGTCACGGTTCCTCCGATCGGGACCGCCGGCTGCCGGGGGCAGAGGAGGTGGCCGAAATGTTCGGCGATGAGGATCGGCAGGGGACGCCCGGCGGCCCGTCGGGACTTGATGATTTCGTTCAAAAACGCCATGAGAAATTGAAGGGCCTTGACTTGAAACAGTTTTCCCTCGATTGTCCCGATGTCCTGGTGAAGGGAACCGAGGACCACTCCGCGGACTCGGGAAAAGACGCGGTGACGGCGGAGGGCGGCCAGCAGCCGGTGAAGATCTTCGATGTCGATGCCCAGGTCCTCGAGGAAGAGGATATGGTTCGGCCAGTTCAGCCGCGGCGGCTTCTCCCTGTTCATGAAGTTGACGAAGGTGGTCAGATTGCCGCCGACGGGAGTGCCGGTCAAAGTCCCGGAAGGCGGGGGCGTCAGCCAGAACGAACCGCGGAAGGAAACCCTCCGGCCCGCGAGCAAGGCCAGGATTCTTCGGGCGTGTCCCCGGCCCAGGGACAGGGAGGGGAACAAGATCCCCGGAACGCCGGTTCGGGCATAGATCTCGCTGAGTAAAAATGTGAAATCCGAGAAGCCGAGAAAGAGCGGCCGCCGCTTCTGGATCGCACGCCAGTCCTGGCGGTCGATTTTCAAGATGATGTCCTCGGCTCCCGTTCCGCCGGCCACCGAGACGATGAGGTCGTATTCCCGGATGACGGACTTGAATTCCTCCGCCCGCTCGGCGGCGGTCGCCGTTACGTGATCGATCGAGCGGTCGGAGGAAAAAAGGTATGGGCTGAAGAACACGTCGGTGATGCCGAACGATTCACGAATGATGCGGGCCGAACGCTCCAATACGGATTGGTCGGAAAGGGACAGACTGGTGGACGGAGCGATGAAACAGACCTTTTTCTGAACCGCTGGAAGCTTGTGCATGGGAATGTCGCTCTCGGGGGGCCGGCAGATGATTATAGATCAATCGGATCGATATAACAAGGGCAACAAGCGTGTTCCGTCAATGTTCATGAGAGAAAACGGCTTATTCCATATGAAAAAAAATGTCTTGTCCGGCCCGATCCTTGACCCGGGCGGCGGGCCGGAGATATCATGGCGGGGAATCGGTGGTTCCAATGAAGAGATTCCTTAACCGAAGCGGCGTTTTGATCATCTTTCTTGCAGCCGCCGCCTTCGCGGCGGCCGTTTTCCCCCAAGATGGAAAACTCCTTGTTCTCCAGGTCCAGTGGGTCCCCCAGGCCCAATTCGCCGGGTACATCATGGCGATGGAGAAAGGGATCTTCACGGCCGAAGGGCTGGATGTCGACGTTCGCTTTTCCGATGAGAATTCCAGCCCCATCACCGAGCTTCGGTCCGGCCGGGCGGATTTCTGCACGGCCTGGCTTTCCACGACACTGACCCTGGACCGGCCGGTCGTCAACATCTGCCAGGTTCTCCAGAAATCAACCCTCATGCTCGTGGCCCGCAAGGAAAGCGGCATTCGCCGTCCCGAGGAAATGAACGGAAAAAAAGTGGCCATTTGGGGCGGGGATTTTGCCATCCAGCCGCTGGCCTTTTTCCGGAAATACGGCATCAAGCCGGTCATCGTCCCCCAATCGTACAACATCGATGCGTTCCTGGTCGGGGCCTGCGACGTGGCTTCGGCCATGTACTACAACGAGTATAACAAGATCTACCTTTCCGGAGTCGACCAGGAGGACCTGGTCCCCTTCTTTTATTCCGATTACGGACTGAATTTCCCCGAGGACGGGGTGTATTGCACCCGGGAGACCTGGGAAAACCACCCGAAGATGTGCCGAAGCATGCGCCGGGCCGTTCTGAACGGCTGGGCGTATGCCTTCGCCCATCCCGAGGAAACGCTTGATGTGCTGATGGACTATTGCGCCGGGTATCGCGTCCGGACCAACCGGGCCCAGCAGAAGTGGATGTTGGAAGCGATCCGCCAGGCCGTGGTGTTCGGCGTCGGTGAGAACCCCTCCGGTTGGGGCGTTCTGAAAAAGGACGATTATCAGCGGGTCTCCGGGGAATTGCTCCGCCAAGGTTTTGTCAAAACCGTCCCGGCCTACGAAGAGTTCTACAAAGACTGAGCCATGAGCCGACGTCCGCCGACCGTGAAGCGCCCCATTGTCCGGCGCCTCATCATCTGGATCGGCCTTCCCCTGCTCGTGGTCTATTCCATCGTCGCCGTCACCAGTTATATTCAGAACAAGAAGGCTTCCCTCGACCGGACGAACGCCTATCTTCTCGAACTGATCCGCCACCAGGCAGCCGTACTCGAAGCCCGGTTCTCCTCTGTCAGCCGGACGCCGGAAATCGTTGCCGAAACGATCGAAGGAATGCGGTCCCTGAGCGAGGAGCGTTTGATCGAGTTGATGGAGCGGCGTCTCGCGGCCGAACCGGACCTGTTCGGGATGGCCGTGTCGTTCGAACCCAAGGCCGTGGATTCCCGGATGGACGCCTTCTCGGTCCGCGCCTTCCGGTCCTCCGGCGGCGTGTCGATTACGAAATCGGACGCGGTCTCAAGCTACGCCACGGCCGATTGGTACCTCATCCCCAAGCTCATCGACGGCCCCTATTGGACGGAGCCGCTGTTCAGCGCCGGGAGCGGAAACGAGCTGGCCTGCTCCTTCTCCCATCCCGTCCGGCTTGCCGGAGCATTCGCCGGAATCGTGACCGCCGACATTTCCCTGGCCGAACTGGAAAAGACGCTTCAGGGGATCGACTTGATCTCCGGTTATCCCTTCATCATCGGGCGGAGCGGGACGTTCATCGCCCACCCCAACCCCGAGTTCGTCCTCCGCGAATCTCCGTTCAGCCTGGCCGAGACGCTGTCCCGGCCGGACCTCCGGGCCCTGGGAAAAGAGATGATCGCCGGCCGGCAGGGGATCGTCGCCCTGGCCGATATCCACAGCGGGGAGAAGAGCTGGATGGTCTATACGCCCATCCCTTCGACGGGCTGGTCGTTTGCGGCGGTGATCCCGGAGGACAAGGTCCTGGCTCCCGTTCAGGCCCAGCTCTACCGTCAGATCGTTCTCATGATCGCCGGACTTTTTGTGATTTTCCTCGGGATCGTCGTGACGTCCTACGGTATCACCAATCCCCTCCGCAAACTCACCGCCTTCGCCGGAGAGATTTCCACCGGCCGTCTCGATGTCCGGATCGAGGGGATCAGGCGCCGGGACGAGATCCAGAGGCTGGCCGAAGTGTTCAACAAGATGGTCGCCGACCTGAACCAGTACATCAAGGACTTCACGGCCGCGACCAAGGCCAAGGAGGCTGTCGAAAGCGAGCTTCGGATCGCCCGGCAAATCCAGGAATCCCTCCTGCCGCGGGTTTTCCCGGCCTTTCCCGAACGACCGGAGTTCGACCTCTACGCCAAGAATGCCGCGGCCAAGGACGTGGCCGGCGATTTTTACGATTTCTTTTTCCTGGACGAGGACCTCCTGGCCGTGCTGATCGCCGATGTTTCCGGAAAGGGGATCCCGGCGGCTCTTTTCATGGCCGTCAACCGGACCCTTATGAAGACTGTCTGCCAAAAGGGCGTCGGCCCGGCCGAATCGGTTCGGATGGCCAACGAAATTCTCAGCCGGGACAACGACGCCTGCATGTTCACGACGATGTTTCTGGCCGTCTTCAACGTCAAGACGGGGGAGCTTCACTATGCCAACGCCGGGCACAATCCTCCTTTTGTCATTTCCAGCGGCCGGGGGGTCCGCCTCCTTCCCTCCATGGGCGACGCATTCCTGGGCGTCGACGCGGAGGCGTCCTACCACGAGGGCCGGGACCGGCTCGAGCCCGGAGACCTCCTGGTGCTGTTTACCGACGGCGTGACCGAGGCGGTCACCCCGGCCGGGGATTTCTTCGGAGAGGAACGGTTTGTCCGCCTCGTCGCTGATCACCGGGACGACGACCTTCCGGCCGTCTGGAACAGGCTTGCGGCCGATCTGGACGATTTCCAGAAAGGCGACCAATTCGACGACATCACCGTCGTCCTGCTCAGACGGAGCGGGTAAGTCGGACGGCGGTCATTCACGAAAACGAGGAACCCCATCATGCTGGCGGAAACATTGAACAACCTTCTGAGCGGCTTTACCGCCTTTATCGCCCTGGTCAACCCGGTCCAGAAAATCTTCGTGATCCATTCGCTCCAGAAACAGTTCGACGAAAAAACGACCCGGTTCATCTCGATCAAGTCGACGATCACCGCCCTGGTCATCCTGGTGACCTTCCTGGCGGCCGGCCACGTCATCTTCAATTACGTCTTTCACATCGAGCTCTACGCCTTCCAGATCACCTGCGGGATCGTCCTGTTCTACAACGGCCTCACCGGCTTGCAGAAGGGGGTCTTTTTCCGGCTGGACAAAAACGTCTCGATCAAGGACCTCACCGCCGTCCCCATCGCCGTTCCGATGATCGCCGGGCCGGCGACCATCACCGCCGCCGTGACCTTTCCGCCCGATTACGGCCCTGCCCTGACCGTGGCCGCGATTGTCTTGGCCCTGGCCGTCAACCTGGTCTTCATGCTGTTCGCCCGGAGGATCGGGGACCTTCTGATCCGTTTCAACCTGATGAACCCGCTCATCAGGATTTTTGGGCTCATCGTCGCGACGATCGGTGTGCAGCTGGTCCTCAACGGCATCGGCGGCTTTATCGCCGATATTCGCGGAATGACGGGGTGATCAAGCTCGAGTCTATCGTGAAGCGGGCGAAAGTCTCTCGTGAGCTGATGTGAGCTAAAATAAAAATGGGGCGCCCCCGGGAAGGGGCGCCCCGTGGGACAAAAATGGGATTGGGACCTAAGGGGGGGGAATGATCCGGCCGTCCTCGACGACGACCCGGCCGTTCTTGAGAACGGTTTTCACAGGGTTCCGTCCGAGGCGGTAGACGAGGTCGGCGACCGAGGGAATGTCGGCCAGGACCAGGTCCAGGTTCTTACCCGGTTCGAGGCGTCCGGCCCGGCCGTGCTCCCGGACGGCGTAGGCGCCGTTGGCGGTCGCGGCATTGAGGGCTTCTTCGATCGTCATGTGCATCTGAAACACGCCCAATTGGACGATCCATTGCATGTTCGAGGTCATCGAACTGCCGGGGTTGAAATCGGTGGCCAGGGCCACGGCCGCGCCGGCTTCGATTAACCGGCGGGCCGGGGCCTTTTTCTCCTGCATCAGGAAGAAGGGGACATTGGGCAGCAGGATCGCGGCCGTGTCGCTTCCGGCTAGTGCGGCGATTCCGGCGTCGGTGATTGCGATCAGGTGCTCGGCCGAGACTGCCCCCAAGCGGGCGGCCAACTCGGTGCCGCCTAATGCGACGAATTCGTCCGTATGGACCTTGAGTCCGAAGCCGGCCGACAGGGCCGCCTCCGCCAGTCTTTCTGTCTCATCCGGAGAAAACACGCCCTCCTCGCAGAATACGTCGAAGAATCGGGCCAGGCCTTGATCGCGGACCGCGGGGCCGATCGTGTGAATCAGAAGGTCAATGTAGTCCTCCCTCCGGTCGCTGTATTCGTCCGGAATCTCGTGGGCGCCCATGAACGTCGGGATGAGGTCGACCGGGTGCCGGCCGGCGGCCTCGCGGACGGCTTCGAGCTGCTTGATCTCGTCGGGGAGGTTGAGACCGTAGCCGCTCTTGGCTTCGGCCGTCGTGGTTCCATGAAGGAGCATTTCGTCAAGCCGCACCAGGCAGAGGTCCCGAATCTCGTCCCGGGACGCGGCCCGGGTCGCCCGGACGGTCGAGCGGATGCCCATGCCCTCGGCCGCCAGTTCCCGGTACGTCCAACCCTGGATCCGCAGGGAGAATTCGTCGGCCCGGCTTCCGGCGAAGGGAAGGTGGGTATGGGAATCGACGAATCCCGGAAAGCCGACGAGGCCGTCGGCCTCCACGCGGACGGCCCCTTCCACGGGTTGGACGGTTTTCCGGAACTCATCCTCCGTCCCGACGAAGACGATCGTTCCGTCGAGGCCGGCGACCCAGGCCCGTTCGATCAGGCCGATGTCCCTGAGCGCCTCCCGGCGCTTCGGGACGGGTCCCCGGCAGGTCGCCAGTTCCCGGCAGCCGGCCACGATGCAATCGGCCTTGATCAAGACGGGTACTTCCGGAGCTGGTGGCTCTTGTTCCGGATGAAAGCCGGCGTTTCAAAATTCTCGTAATCGGTTTCGGCGAAGGCGCTCGGATGGGGCGTGCGGGGAGCGGGCCGGGCGGCCGGCGTTTCAGGCCGGGCCGTCCCCTTGGGTTCGAACTCGAAGGGAGGCGTGTTGTTCCGAATCAGGAACGGCGCCGGTGTCCGTCGTTGGACCGGATCGGCCGCGGTCCGGGCGGCGGCCGCCTCTTCGACGGCGGACACATCCCGGCAGATTCCGGGCTCGAAGCCGGTGGCGATGACCGTGACCTTGACCATCTCCTTCATGGCCGGGTCGATAATCGCTCCGAAGATGATATTCGCCTCGGGGTGGGCCAGCTTGTGGATGAGCTGGTTGGCCTTCTGGACCTCGTGGAGGGTCAAGTCTTTCCCGCCGGTGATGTTGATCAGGATGCCCTTGGCTCCCTGGATGGTGGTGTCGATCAGGAGGGGGCTCGAGATCGCCTTGTTGGCCGCCTCGGCCGCCCGGTTCTGGCCGGCCGAAAGCCCCGTCCCCATGAAAGCCACGCCCATGCCCTTCATGATCGACCGAACGTCGGCGAAGTCGAGGTTGATGATGCCCGGCGTGGTGATCAGGTCGGAAACGCCCTGGACAGCCTGGCGGAGGACGTCGTCGGCGATGCGGAAGGCATCCTGCATCGATGTATCCAGGGAGACGGTCTGAAGGAGCCGCTCGTTGGGGATGGCGATGACCGTGTCCACGGCCGATTTCAGGTCGTTCAACCCTTCCTGGGCCTGGCGGGCGCGCTGGCGGCCTTCGAACTCGAAGGGAAGGGTGCAGATGGCGACGCAGAGGATGTCCAGCTCCGCGGCCAGGTTGGCGATGATGGGTGTGGCCCCGGTCCCGGTTCCGCCCCCCAAGCCGGCCGTCAGGAAGATCATGTCCGAGCCCTCGAGCAGCTCGATGAGCTTCTCGGTGTCTTCCATGGCCGCGGCCTTGCCCGTCTCCGGCCTCCCGCCGGAGCCGAGGCCCTTGGTCAGGTGCGGGCCGATTTGGATTTTGACGGCCGCCCGGCTGGAGTCGAGGGCCTGCACATCGGTATTGACGGCGATGAAATCGACGCCGTTGATCCCGGCCTCGATCATCCGGTTGAGGGCATTGCCGCCCCCCCCGCCGATCCCGATGACCCGGATCTTGGCGTTGAAGGATTCCTCCACCAGCTGAAATTTGAGTTTGCCGTGCTTTTCGTTGTCCATGGCTCCTCCTTCCCTAGTCTTCCTTGAAAAGATTCTTGAACCGGCCCCAGAGGCCGCGCTTGCGATCCTTGCCCAGGCCGCCCTGCCCGATCACGTTGAACCCGTGGAGAAGCAGCCCGACGGGGGTGGCGAAGTCCGGAGTCCGGACCCGGTCCATCAGGCCGCCGACGCCGCCGGGGTCGCCCCGCCGGACCGGCAGGTCGAAAATTTCCTCGGCCACGACCTCCAGCCCGTCGAGCAGGGCCGTGCCCCCGGTCAGCACCAGTCCGGCGTTAAGCGATTTCTCGAAGCCCATCCGCTTGATGTCGTTGTCCACCAGCCGGAAGATTTCCTCGGCCCGCGGCTGGATGATCTCGGCCAGCAATTGCCGCGAGAGGATCCGGGGCTTGCGGTTCTGGCCGATGACCGGGACTTCGATCGTCTCCTGCTCCTCGCCCGGAGGGGGGAGGGCGCAACCGAACTTTTTTTTGATCTTCTCGGCATCCGGGATGGCCGCCCGAAGGCCGACGGCGATGTCGTTGGTGAAGTTGTCTCCGCCCAGGGGGATGATCGAGGTGTACCAGAGACTGCCGCGCTCGAACACGGCCACTTCGGTCGTTCCCGCCCCGATATCGATGAGGCCGACGCCGAGTTCCTTCTCGTCGGCCGAGAGGACGGCCGGGCCGTCGGCGATCTGGGCCAGGACCAGGCTCTCAATGGCGATATCGGAGCGCTCGATGCAGGTCCGAAGGTTCTGGAGCAGGGTCACCGCGCCGGTGACGATGTGGACGTTGACCTCGAGCTTGACCCCGTTCATCCCCAGGGGGTCACGGATGCCGTCCTGCTCGTCGACGATGAATTCCTGGGGGATGACATGGATGATCTCCCGGTCGGGCGGGATCGAGACAGCCTTCGACTGCTCCAAAACGCGCCGGATATCCTCCTTGGTGATCTCCCGGTTCCGGCTGGAGACGGCGATGACTCCCCGGCTGTTGAAGCTCTTGATGTGGGCGCCGGAGACGCCGATGAAGGCCGAGTGGATCTCCTGCCCGGCCATGAGCTCGGCGTCCTGGCGGGCCTTTTTAATCGCTTCCGAGGTCTCGTCGAGGTTGACGACCACGCCCTTGCGCAGGCCCCGGGACTCGGCCGTCCCGATGCCGATCACTTCGATTTTTCTTTCCTCGTTGACCTCGCCGATCAGGACGGTGACGGTCCTCGTCCCGATGTCGATGCCGACGATGTATCCGTTTTTGGCCATCAGCGTCCCTCCTCCGGAGCGGCTTTCAGGTAGATCCGGTCCGCGAACCGGAAATCGACGTATTCCAAGCGGCCGAACTCGCGGGCCCAGCGGACCCGGCCGGCCGCGTACTCGGCGATTTTCGCGGCGAATTGTCCGCTCCCGAGCCGGAGCAGGACGGGATCGTCACGAAACGAAAGGGCGACATCGGCCGGGTCGGACACGTCGAGGCGGGCGACCCGATCCCGGGTCGCGGCGTCGAGGTCGTCCCAGCAGGCCCAGGCCAGTCGGAGCCGGGCTTCGCGGTCCGAAACGAACAGCCCGTCGTCGTGGAAGATAGGCAGCCGGTTTGCGTCCTCGGCTCGAGCCGGCTCGATCGGGACGTTGTCCCTCCCGAGAAGATAGGCCTTCCCGGCGTCCAGGATCGCCTCCGGTTGCCGGGGAACGATATCCACGGCCAGCGATGAAGGAAAGACTTTGCGGACATGGGCTTCTTTGACCCAGGCGCAGGCCTCCAGGCCGGCCTTGACCCGGGCGGCGTCCAGGAGAAGGATGTTCCCGGCGGCGGCCCGGGCGGCCATCGGACGGACGAGGTCTTCGACCGCGGAGTCGGAGCAGGTGACTTCAGACGACCGAACGGCCAGGTGGTCCCAGGTGATCAGGAATCCGTAAAGATGGGTGATCCCGAAGAACAGGGCGGCCACGGCGAAGACGACCGCCAGGATGTGGATGAAGCGAAGAGGCGACTTGCGGACGGGCTTGCGGACCCGGACGGGTCCCTCGCTCCGCTGGAAATGCAGCGATTGGACGGCCAAGGCTTCGCGGCTCATGTTCGTTTTTCCAGGAGGCCGAGGAAATCGGGGATGACCTTGTTGATGTTACCCGCGCCGAGAAAAATCACGAGATCGTCCGGCCGGCTGATTTCGGCCAGGACGGCCGGCAGGTCGCGGACATCGGGGGCGAATCGGACATCCTTGTGGCCGAAGCGGCGGACCTCCTCGTACAGGGAGCGGCCGTCCACTCCCGGGATCGGCTCCTCTCCGGCGGGGTAAACCTCGGTCAGGACGAGGGCGTCGGCCTGGTTGAAGGAGGTGGCGAACTCGTCCCGAAGGTGGGCCAGGCGGGTGAAGCGATGGGGCTGGAAGGCTACGACCAGCCGTCGGCGCGGCCAGCCGAGCTTGGCCCCGTTGAGGGTGGCCCGAATCTCGGTCGGGTGATGGCCGTAATCCTCGACGACCATGATCCTCCCGATGTCCGCCTTCAGCTCGAACCGCCGGCCCGTGCCGGCGTATCCGGCCAGGGCTTCGAGGATGACGGACGGCGGGATATCCAGGTCGTGGCCGACGGCGACGGCGGCCAGGGCGTTGAGGATCATGTGCGGGCCGGGGACATTGAGGCGGAGCTGTCCGATTTCCCGGCCCTTGTGAAACAGGGTGGAACGGCTGGAGAATCCGTCGAAGTGCATGTCCCGGGCGTTGAAATCGGCCTGGGAGGAAAATCCGTAGGTGATGATCCGGCGGTCAAAAGCCGGGATGACCGACTGGAGGTTGGCGTCGTCCAGGCAGAGGATGATGGGGCAATAAAAGGGAACCTTGTTGGCGAACGTGATGAAATCCTTCTTGATGTCGTCGACGCCCTTGTACTTGTCCAGGTGCTCGGCGTCGATGTTGGTCAGGACGGCGATAAACGGAGAGAGCATGAGAAACGACCGGTCGCTTTCATCGGCCTCGGCGACGAAGAAATCGCCCTCGCCGAGCCGGGCGTGGGCCCCGAGGGTGTTGAGGCGGCCGCCGACGACGATCGTCGGGTCGAAGCCGGCCTTGTCCAGGACCGCGGCGACCATGGAGGTCGTCGATGTTTTGCCGTGCGACCCGGCCACGGCGATGCCGTAGCGCATCCGCATCAGCTCGGCCAGCATTTCCGCCCGGGGAATGACCGGGATCTTGAGATTGCGGGCTTCCCGCAGTTCGACGTTGTCCTCCTTGACGGCCGAGGAGACGACGACGACATCGGCTCCCTGGACATTCTCTTTCCGGTGGCCGATCGAGATCGTCGTTCCCATCTCCCGAAGACGCCGGGTGGCCTCGCCCTCGGCCAGGTCGGAGCCGGAGACGCGGTAGCCCAGGTTGTGGAGAACCTCGGCGATGCCGTTCATCCCCGTGCCGCCGATTCCGATCATGTGGATATGCTTGAGCTTGCGATAGACGGTTTTTACCATGGGGTTCTCCTACTTCTCCATCAAATCCAGGGCCAGGGCGGCTGTTTTTCCGGCCGGGTCTTCGGCTGCGAGCGGCGCGAGTTTTTCTCCCATCGCCGCCGCCCGCTGCGGGTGTTCGATCAACCCCCCGAGCATCCGGGCCAGGGCCTGCGGCGTCCATTCCGACTCCAGAATGATTTCGGCTCCGCCGGATGCGGCCAGAACCTCGGCGTTTTTTCGCTGGTGGTCGTCGGCCGCCCCGGCGAAGGGGACGAGGATCGAGGCTTTGCGGGCGGCGATCAGCTCGGCGCAGGTTGTCGCCCCTGACCGGGCCAACACGAGGTCGGCCGCGGCGAAACGGGCCGGCATGTCGTCGAAAAAGCGTTCCACGACCGCTCCCGTCCAACCGCTTTCTACATAACCACGGCGGACATCGGCCAGGTCGGCTGTCCCGGTTTGATGGACGATCCGAAGGCGGTCCTTCCACCGGTCAAGATAAGGCAGGGCCCCGACCACGGCCCGGTTGAGGAACCGAGACCCCTGGCTGCCGCCGAAAACCAGAAGGTCGAATCCGCCGTCGGGTCGCTTGCCGGGCCGCAGGTGGAATTCCTCGCGGACGGGATTCCCGAGAAAAACGCCCTTGCCCTCAAGATGGGGAAGCGTTTCCCGGAAGGAGGCGGCCACCCGGGCGGCCCGCTTGAGAAGCCGCCGGTTGGTGAAACCGGGGACGACGTTCTGTTCGAGGAGAAGGAGGGGGATCTTCAGCCAGGAGGCGGCAACGCCGACCGGGCCGGAGCTGTATGCCCCGACTCCGACGACCAATCCGGGCCGAAGGCGCCGAAGGATCCGGAGGGAACGGAGGAAGGCGAAGGGCAGGAGGGCCAGTCCTCTGAGGCTTTTCAACCCGCGCCCCTTCAGTCCCTCGACCCGGAGGGGGATGAACGCGGCTCCGTGGCGGGCCATGAGTTCGCGCTCTGCCGGACGGTCGCTGCCGATGAAGACCACGTCGATTTCCGGGTCTTTCTCCCGGAGCGTCCGGCCGAGGACGAGGGCGGGAAAGAGATGTCCGCCCGTGCCTCCGCCGCAGATGACCACGCGATGCCGGCTCATGCGGCGCTCCGTTTATCGCCGTGGCGCTCCGAGATATGGAGCAGCAGGCCGACGGCTAGAATGGTGCAGACGAGGGAGGACCGCCCGTAGCTGATCAGGGGCAGGGGGACGCCCTTGGCCGGAGCCAGGCCCAGGACGACGGTGATGTTGAGCATCGCCTGGAACCCGAGGAAGAGGGCCAGGCCGGCGGCGGCGAGCTGGCTGAAGAAATCGGGAGCCTTCATCGAGATGAGGATGCCCCGCCAGACCAGGACGGCAAACAGCGAGATCACGATCAGGGCGCCGAGCAATCCGAACTCCTCGCCGATGATGGCGAAGATGAAATCCGTATGGGAGCATGGCAGGAAGAACATCTTTTGGACGCTTTCCCCGAAGCTCACGCCGAACAGGCCGCCGGACCCGACAGCGATCTTGGACTGGGTGACCTGGAAATTCAGGCTTTCCAGGGAGGACTGCGGGGAGAAAAAGGCCATGATCCGGTTGATCCGGTAGGGGGCGGAGATCAGGAAAACGGCCAGCGGAGGGATCACGGCCAGGCTGATCCAGGCGAAGTGCTTCAGCCGGACGCCGCCGAGGAACAGAACGACCAGGCAGATGGCCAGAACGAGGACGCCCGTCCCAAAATCCGGCTCCCGGATGATCAGGGCGCTGAACAGGGCGACGATTCCCAGGGGGAGCAGCAGGACCTTCAGTTCCCCGATCCTGTCGCGCTTCTTGTCCAGGAACCAGGCCAGGAACAGGACCAGGCTGATCTTGGCCAGCTCAGAAGGCTGAAAGCGAAATCCTCCCAGGACGAGCCAGCGGTTGGTCTTGGCCACGGGGGGCAGGACCAGGACGACGAGAAGCATAACCAGGGTCAGGCCGAGAAGGGCGAAGATGAAGACCGGGGACTTGTAAAACGGCTTGCGAATCCGAAGCAGGATCATGACGAGGGCCGTGACGGCGACGGCCCCGATGACCTGCTGGCTGAAGAAGAAAAGCTTCTTCTGGTAGGTCTGTTCGGCGAAGACTCCGGAGGCGCTCATGACCATGAGCGCGCCCAGGACAATGAGGACGACGGTGGTGAAGAACAGGGGCTTGTCGAAGCTGTACGGTCGGAAGGTTTCCATCGTCCCTATCCTCGCTTCCGTTTCAGCCCTGAGGCCAGGCGGCGGACTTCGCGCTTGAAGACCCGGCCGCGCTCTTCGAAATCGCGGAACATGTCCCAGCTGGTGCAGGCCGGAGCCAGGAGAACCACATCCCCCGGGGCGGCCGCTTCAAAGGCCGTCCGGACCACCTCGGCGTAGGATCCGGCGTCCCGAAGGGGGACGGCCCCCTTGAGGGCCGCCCGGATCTTCTCCCGATCCGCGCCGACCAAAACGACGCTCTTGACGCCCGAGCGGACGGCTTTGCGGAGCGTGCGGAAATCGGACCCCTTGTCCTTGCCGCCCAGGATCAGGACGACCGGGCGGCTGAAGCTGGCCAGAGCCTTGAGGGCGGCATCGACGGTGGTGGCCTTGGAATCATTGACGAACCTGACGCCTCGGACCGAAGCGACCGGTTCGAGGCGGTGTTCCAGGCCACGGAAGGCCCGGACCGTTCCGCGGATGCGGGACGGGGCAACCCCCAGGATGCGGGCGGCCGCGGCCGCGGCCAGGACGTTCTCCAGGTTGTGGGGGCCGGGCAGCTTGATTTCTGCGGCCGGGAGAATCCGCTTTTCCTCCCCTCCCTCCTTGACCACGACCCAGCCGTCGCGGAAGAAGGCCCCGCGGGCGACGGCCCGTTTTCCGCTGAATCCGTAAATGGTCGAGGCCGCCGTCTTTCCCCAGGGCCAGACCCGGGTGTCTTCCCGGTTGAGAACGGCGGCGTCGCCGGGTTTCTGGCCGAGGATGAGTTTTTTCTTGGCCTCGGCGTATTCGTCCATGGAGCCGTGCCAGTCCAGGTGATTTCCGGATAGGTTGAGGATCAAGGCGAGAGACACCCGGAACTCGCGGATGTATTCCAACTGGAAGCTCGAGATCTCGGTCGCGTAAATGTGATCGTCCCGGCTCCGGTCGACGAACGAGATGAGAGGCGTGCCGATGTTGCCGGCGAGAAAGGCGTTCCGTCCGGCGTCTTTCAAGATCCGGTGGAGGAGGGTCGTCGTCGTCGATTTGCCGTTGGTCCCGGTGATTCCGACGATGGCCCCCTTGAGGAACCGGACGGCCAGCTCGATCTCGGAAAGGACCGGGATGCCCCGTTCCATGGCCGCGGCGAATTCGGGGCGCCGCGGGACGCCGGGGCTGGGAATGATGAGGTCGGCGGAAAGGAACGTCTCCCTTCGGTGGCCGCCCGTTTCGAGGGCGGCCCCTCGGCGGAGCCAGAAGGCGGCTTTCGGGCCGAGATCCTCGAGGCTCTTGGTTTCGGTGATGGTCACCCGGGCGCCGCGGCGGAGAAGGAAGTCCGCCGTCGCCTCGCCCGTCCGGGCCAGGCCGACCACCAGCGCGTTCCTTCCTTGAAGGTCCATGGTTATCTCAATTTCAACGTGGCCAGGCTGAAGAAGGCGAAGATGATGCCCGCGATCCAGAAGCGGACGACGACCTTTTCCTCGGGCCATCCCAGAAGCTCGAAATGATGGTGAAGGGGAGCCATCCTGAAGACCCGCTTTCCCTTGGTCGCCTTGAAATACGAAACCTGGAGGAGCACCGAAAGGGCCTCGAGGATGAAGACGCCTCCGACGGTGAAGATCAGGAATTCCTGCTTGATCAGGATGGCGACGGCGGCCATGGTTCCGCCCAGGGACAGGGCGCCCACATCGCCCATGTAGACTTGGGCCGGATGGCTGTTGAACCAGAGGAAGCCGAGACAGGCCCCGACCAGGGCGCCGCCGAAAACGGTCAGCTCCGCGGCCAGGGGGACGCGGGCGATGTACAGGTAGTTGGAGAAGACGGCATGGCCGGCGATATAGGTCAGGGCGGTCAGGGCGGCGGCGCTGATCAGGGTCAGGCCGATGGCCAGGCCGTCTAAGCCGTCGGCCAGGTTCACCGCGTTGGTCGAGGATACCATGATGAACATGATCCAGGGGGCGTAGAACCAGCCGAGGTAGGGAGCCCATTTTTTAAGGATGGGGAAATACATCTGAAGGCTGAAGTCGCCGTCGGCGGCCAGGAGCAGGACGACGAAGGCGAAGAGACCGCCCAAGAGGAACTGGAACAGGAGCTTGCTCCGGGCGATGAGGCCGAGGGAGTGTTTTCTTCGGACCTTCATGAAGTCGTCCAGGAAGCCGATTCCCCCGAACGCGATCATGGTGGCCATTGTCAGGAGGACGTAGGCGTTGCCCAGGTCGCCCCAGAGCAGGGTTGGGACGATCGTGGCCGTGATGATCAGGAGCCCGCCCATCGTCGGTGTGCCCTGCTTGGCCAGATGTGTGGCCGGGCCGTCGGTTCGAATGGGTTGGCCGACTTGGAAGCGGCGGAGGCCGCGGATGAACGCCGGCCCGATGATCAGGGTCAGAAGCAGGGCGGTGATTCCGGCCAGGGCGGTCCGGAAGGTGATGTACCGGAAGAGATTGAAATCGGGGACGAGTTTCTGGAGGGACAGGAAGAGCGAAGTGAGCATTTCAGCTCTCCTTGAATTGAGCGGCCAGCCGCTCGACGAGGCGTTCCATCCGGACGCCGCGCGACCCCTTGACCAGGACGAGGTCGCCCGGCCGAAGCAGGCCGGGGATTTTCTCCGCGGCTTCTTCGCTCGTTTCGAACTCGGGGGTTTCCTTCAGGGATAAACCGGCGGTCCGGGCTCCCGCGGCGATCCACCGGCTCCGGGGGCCGACGGCGGCGACCATGTTCCAACCGAGCCGGCCGGCTGTCCGACCGGCCTCCTCGTGGAACGTCTGTTCCCCGGGCCCGAGTTCGAGCATATCGCCCAGGACGGCGACCCTACGGGCGGCCGGAAGATGGATGTAGCTTTTCAAGGCCATGGCCAGGGCCAGGGGGCTGGAGTTATACGAATCGTCGATGACCGCGACCCCCCGGGCCAAGCGGACGACCCGGCCGCGGTTATGAGCGGGCGTCAGCCCGGCCAGGGCGGTTTCGACCGCCGCCCAGGGAAGGTTCAAGGCCCGGGCGGCGCCGAGCGCGGCGAGCAAGTTCCGGACGAGGCCCTCGGTGAGAAACGGGAGACGGATGTCGCGATCCGTTCCGTCGTAGGTCAACCGGAACCGGAGCCCGTCATATCCCGCGAAGGTCAGGTCAGAGGCCCGAACTTCCGCGCTTTCGGTAAAACCGAAGAAGATCACCCGGCCGCCGGCCCGCCGGGCCAGGATTCGGCCCCAGGAGTCGTCGCTGTTGAGGACGGCCGCGCCGCCCGGCTTGAGTCCGTCGATGATCTCGGCCTTGGCTTCGGCCACGGCTTCGAGGCCGCCCAGAAACTCCAGATGAACGGGGGCGACGTTGGTGACGACGGCCGCGTCCGGCGGTGCGATCGAGACGAGCGTCCGAATTTCGCCGGGCGCGCTCATGCCCATCTCCAGAACGGCGACCTCGTGGCCGGGCTCGAGCTTGAGAACGGACAGGGCCAGCCCCAGGTGGTTGTTGAGGTTGGATTCGGACTTGAGGACGCGGAAGGATGCGCCGAGAATGTCCGCGGTGAAATCCTTGGTCGTCGTTTTTCCCACGCTTCCGGTGATCCCGACGACCTTGGCGCCCGACGCGGCAAGGACCGAGCGGGCCAGGCGCTGGAGGGCCGCGACGGTGTCGTCGACCCTGATCAGGGCGAAGGACGGACCGGGAACCGCGACCTCCCGCGAAACGACGGCTCCGGCGGCGCCGCCGGCCGCCGCGGCCGCGACGAAATCGTGGCCGTCGCGGCGGGCCGGAACGGCAAAGAATAGGCCGCCGGGCTCGATCGTCCGGGAATCGATTCCGAACGAGAGGAAGGAGGCCGCCGGATTTCCCCGAAGGAGGACGCCGCCCGCGGCGGCGGCGATATCGGCGGCGGACAGCCGGGCCATGGTCATTTCCCTCCCATTGAGCTCAGGATATCGCGGGCGACATCGACATCATTGAAAGGGACGACGGTCGTTCCGGTCGTCTGGGTCGTTTCGTGGCCCTTTCCGGCCAATATGACGAAATCGCCCGGCCGGGCTTCGGCCAGGGCCCTGGCGATGGCCTCGCGGCGGTCCGGAACCACGGTGTACCTGTCGGAGCCCGAGGCGGCGAAGCCCATCTCGATTTCGGCCAGGATGCGGGCCGGGTCTTCGGTCCGGGGATTGTCCGAGGTCAGGTAGGTCCAATCGGCCAATCGGGCCGCGACCTCGCCCATCCGGGGGCGTTTGGCTTTGTCCCTGTCGCCGCCCGCGCCGAAGACCAGAAGGATGCGGCCGGGCTTAAGCTCGCGGACGGTTTCCAGCAGGCTTTGAAGCGCGGCGTCGGTATGGGCATAATCGACAATGACGTGGAAGCCGAGAGGATGTTCCACCTTCTCGAAGCGGCCCGGCACCTGGCCGAGACCGGCGATTCCCTCCGCGATCACGGGGACGGGGACTCCCAGGGCCATGGCCGCGGCGAAAGCGGCCAGAAGGTTGCTGAGGTTGTACCGTCCGGCCAGGGGCGCGGTCAGGACGGCCTGGCCTCCCGGGTATTTAACCAGGGCCTCGACCCCGGCTCCGCTGAATTTCGCCCGTTCGGCTCGAACCAGGGCCGCCGGCTCGAACCCGAAGGTGACCGTGTTCATGGGAAGCTCGGGGATCAGGCGCCGGCCCCAAGGGTCGTCCTGGTTGACCACGGCCGTCCGCTTTTTCTTCCCGTTGAGGAAGAAGAGCTTTTTTTTTGCCAGGAAGTAATCTTCCATGGTCTGATGGAAGTCGAGATGTTCGCCGGTCAGGTTGGTGAACACGGCGATATCGAAGCCGATGCCGGCGGTTCGACTCAAAGCGAGGGAGTGGGACGAGACTTCCATGACGCAGTGGGTGACGCCCCGATCGAGCATCTCCCGAAGGATGCGCTGAAGGTCGACCGACTCGGGGGTGGTCCGGGCGGCCTTGACCTCAAAGCCGGGCCCGCGGTTTGAGATCGTCCCGATGACGCCGACGGCCAACCCCGCCCGGCCGAGGATGGATTCGAGAATATAGGAAATCGTTGTCTTGCCTTTCGTCCCGGTCAGCCCGACGATTTTCAAGCTGTCGGCCGGGCGGCCGTAGAATTCGGCCGCGGCCAGGGCCAGGGCTTCCCGCGGGTCGGGAACGCGGACCCAGACGGCCCCCTCGGCTCCCGCGGGTTGGGGACGGTCGGAAAGGACGGCGACGGCGCCTCCGGCGACGGCTTCGGGTACGTATTCCAGGCCGTCGCGGAGGGCTCCTTTCCAGGCGGCGAAGAGGAAGCCTGGGCCGACATCCGCCGAGGAATAGGCCAGGCCGCGGATATCGACCGAAGAATCTCCGTCAATCGCCACGACCGCCGCGTTTTTGAGGAGTTCGGAAAGCCTCATCGGTTCCTCCCTTCCGGGCGAGCCTGGGCCAGGACCGTTTGTCCCGGCGCGGGAAAGACTCCGAGAAGCCGAAGGACCGGCTGGGCGATGGCCCGGAACACGGGCGCGGCGACTTGGCCGCCGTAATACACGTCGTTGCGCGGTTCATTGAGGATGATGGCGATCGAGAGAACGGGATTGCCCGAGGGAACGAAGCCGACGAACGAGGCCGTATGCCTGGAGAGCGAGTATTTTTTCTCGACCGGGTCGAAGATTTGGGACGTTCCGGTTTTTCCGGCGACCGCGAAACCTTTCAGGGCGGCGGCCGTTCCCGTCCCTTCGAGGACGACCCGTTCGAGGATGTCGATGAGTTTTTCGGCGGTCTGGACGGAGATGACCCGGACAGGGGGAGCGGCCTGGTCCGGGGGAGTATAGGGGCGGCCATCGACTTGCTTGATGATCCTGGGCGAAACACGGACGCCCCGGTTGGCGACGATGTTGACTGCCTGAAGAAGTTGGAGCAGGGTCACCGATACTTCGTAGCCGACGGAAATGGAATCGATGGACCGGCGGCTCCATACGGCCGGAGGGTGAACAACACCGGAGGCTTCGGCCGAGAGTTCGATCCCGGTCTTGTTCCCGAAACCGAAATCCCTGATCGTCCGGTACAGGAGCTCGGGCCCGATCCGGCGGCCGACCTGGATGGTTCCCACGTTGGAGGATTGGGCGATGATCCCGGAAAATGTGAGAATGCCGAACGGCTTGTGGTCGCGGATCGGGCCGCCGGCCACGTCGACGGCCTTGGGCGAGCAATCGAACGTCTCGAAGGTGGCGACCTTGCGGTGCTCCAAGGCGGCCGCCGCCGTGACGATCTTGAATGTCGAGCCGGGGTCGATCAGCGTCCGGAACGTCCTTTCGTAATGGGAGGAGGGGTCGGACTTGGCGTATGCGTTGGGGTCGAAGGACGGGGCCGAGGCCATGGCCAGGATCTCCCCCGTGGCCGGGTCGGAAACGACGACCGCTCCCCAGGAGGCCCTGTTGGCCGCCACGGCTTTCTCGATTTCCCGCTGGGCGATATATTGAATTCGAACGTCGAGAGTCAGGTCGATATCGCGGCCGACTTCCGGGGCGACTGTTTGCTCGATCCGATAGGAGCGTCCGGCGACGTCCTGGTAGAGGATCTGCTTGCCGGGTTTACCCTGAAGCACCTCATCCAAGTGGTATTCGATGCCGCCCAGCCCTTTGTTGTCGATGCCGACGAAGCCGAGGACATGGGAGGCCAGGGCCCCCTGGGGATAGAACCGGAGGGGTTCTTCATAGAGCTTGACTCCGGGCAGGGCGAGGGCTTCGATCCGGGCGGCTGTTTCCTCGTCGATTTTGCGCTTCAGCCACACGGAGCCTCTTTTCCGGTCCAGGTTGTCCCGAAACGAGGCGATACGGCTTTCGTCCAAGCCCAGGACCGGGGCCAGCTTCCGGACGAGGGCCAGGCGCTCATCCGGCCGCGTCTCTTCGGCGAAGAAATATTGGACCGACTGCCTGGCGATCATCTGGGCCAGGATTGTTCCCCGGCGGTCGCGGATGATTCCCCGGTCCGGAAGGATTTCGGCCTCGGCCTGGTTCTGGAATTCGATCTGCCCCTTGGCCTCTTGATGGGTGAAGATCTGAAGATGGATCAGGCGGAAGACGACAGCCGCGGCCCAGAGAATCATCGCGGCCAGGATGACTCGCGTTCGAACACGGGCGGTCCGGCGGATATCCTCTTCCGCGGGCGCAGCGGTGCAGCCGTTCATCTCACATCCTCGTACACGACCTGGTCTTCCCGCGGGTCGGCCAGGCCGAGCTTTTCCCTGGCCGTCCGCTCGACCCGGTCCAGGGCAAGCAAAGCGGCTTTTTCGGCTTCCAGCCGGTGGACGTCCTTCTCCAGGGTCCGCTTAGCGTTTTCCGCCTTGCCGGCCTCGTACCCCAGGCGGACGGTCTCGGTGATCTGCCAAAGATAGAAGCAGAGGATGAAGATCAACACCAGGCCCGCGGCCGAGGCGAGGGCGACCTGGCGGAAGGTGAACTTTTTATGCACCATGGACGTGTTTGCGAACGGCCCGCAGCTTGGCCGGGCGGGAACGTGAATTCCGGGCGGTTTCGGCGGCAGAGGCGACGACGGGGTGCTTGGTCAGCAGGTCGACCGAGGCGACGGCCTGAAGACCGGCCTCGGGGCCCGGCCTGGCAGACCGGGCGAAGACATGCTTGACGATCCGGTCCTCGAGCGAGTGGAAGGCGATGACCGCCAGCCGCCCGCCCTCGGGCAGCCGGCCGATGACGAATTCCAGAAATTCTTCCAGGCCCGTCAGTTCTTCGTTGACCTCGATCCTCAATGCCTGGAAGACCTTGGCCGCCGGATGGATCTTCCCTTTCTGGGGAATCCAGCGGCAAACCTCCTCGACGATGGCCCGAAGCTGGGCCGTGCTCTCGATCCGGGTCATCCGCCGCCGGGATGCGATCGTCCGGGCCAGCTTGGCCGCGGGTTTGAGCTCTCCGTAATTGCGGAACATCTCGGCCAGCCGGGGCTCGGGGTATTTATCGATCACCCGGGCCGCGTCGAGATGCTGGCGCCGGTCCATCCGCATGTCCAGGGGGCCGTCCTGGGAATGACTGAAGCCGCGGGCAGGGTCGTCCAGCTGGAAGGACGACATTCCCAGGTCCAGGAGAACGCCCCGAACCTCGGCCCAGTCGATTTCGACGTCCCGAATCCGGCGGAAGTCGGCATGATAGAGCTCGATCCGGTTGGCGTAAGGACTGAGCCGCCGCTGGGCTTCGGCCAAGGCGGCCTCGTCGCGGTCGAATCCGACCAAGCGGGCTTGGGAGTTTCGTTTCAGGATTTCGCGGGAGTGGCCGGCCAGGCCGAGCGTCCCGTCGATATAGACGCCCGGGCGGGCGGCGTCCAGGAGGTCCAGCACTTCATCGAGCAAAACCGGAATATGATCACGTCCGATCATGGTCCTTTCCTGCCCGTCATGATCTCGGCGATCTTCTTGAAGTCGTCGCGGTTCAGCGGCTTCTTCTGAAGCTTCTCGTCGAGCCGCCGGGTGTCCCAGACCTCGAGATGATTGTTGAGGCCGATGACGACAACCTCGGCGTCGAGCCCGGCCATGGCCCGAAGGTCGGGGCCGATCAAAACCCGGCCCTTGGCGTCCAACTCGGATTGCACGCCGAAGGTGTTCGCCCGACGCATGTAATCCTCGACGTCGGGGTCCAGGTAAAGATGGCCGGTTTCGGTCGACCCGGTCATGGCCAGCCAAACGGGCAGGGGGAAGATTTTGATCGTGGAGTTTTCCAGGGAGGTGACGAAAAACTCCAGGCCGTACCGCTCTTCGAGGGCGGTCCGGAATTTTTCGGGCACTTTAAGGCGTCCGCTCTTATCGAGCTTGGCCCGGTAACTTCCGATCAGCAGATTTCCCATTTTGTCCCGTTTTGTCCCATTTTCGTGTCAAATATAGAAGAATAATGTGTCTTTGTCAAGAGAAATCGAAGATTTGCAGGTAGATTTTCAGGCCGCGAAATACCATCTAAGTATTTGAAAATAATATATTAATGGCGAAAATCGATAAAATGATCAAAAAAAACATAAAAATTTTCCCCGTTTAGGGGGCTTTGGGAGGGATTTCTGAGGGTCATTCCCGGCTCTCAACCCGCCCGTTTTTTTTCTTTCGGGCGTGGATGAGAGCCGGAAAGCGAGGTCTATCTTTTCACTGTTCCCGACCCGCTCGAACGGTCCGTCGAACG
>JAFGEN010000106.1 GCA_016931595.1 Candidatus Aminicenantota bacterium
GGGGGGCGTGATCGGCGGCGTCATCAAGGCCGACCTGTCGGACAGAGCGTTTCAGGAAGGCGCGGCCCTTCCTCCGGTTCGAGCCGTTGGCGACATCAAACCGCCTGCTTTGGTCAAACGGGTCGAACCCGCCTATCCCGATATCGCCCGGGCCAACAGAAATAAAGGCACCGTTATCCTGGAGATCGTCACGGATGTCTACGGCAAAGTCATATCGGCCAAGGTCCTCCGCTCCGTTTCCAACCTGGACCAGGCCGCCATAGACGCTGTGAAGCAGTGGATTTACAAGCCGCTCCTGGTCGAGGGCAAACCGCGGAGCTGCATTTTTACGGTGACGGTCGTATTCGAATTGAGATAAGCCGGGAAAGCGATCCGGTCTGCGCCGATCAGGACGGGCCGGGAAGCTTCGAGTAATCCAGCTCCGAGCCGAGCAGGCTGTGGGGGATGGAATAGACCAGAAGCAGGATGATCGAAGCGGCCAGGACCCAGCCCCTGGCCGCCTTGCCCTTGCGGCCGGCGACGAGGGCTGCGACCCAGGCGGCCATCGCGACCAGGGTCTTGTTGTCGGTCAGGTCCGTCCCGAAGGGGATCCCCGTCCAGAATTTTCCGAAGGCGTAATATTGCATCAGCGGTCCGAGGATGAAACCGCCGACGAAGAGAAGAACGCAGGTCGCGACAACGAGCTTCCGCGGATTGTGGCTTTTGTCCAGGGCGGCCAGCCCGGCCCGGGTCGATAACAGCATGGCCAGGAACATGATCAGGATGTGGGGAATCTGGACGGCCCCGGGCACGGGGCCCTTGAAGCGGATGACGATGGGCTCATCCCCGGAAACGGCAAAGTCCCGCCCTTCAACCGAAACGACGACCCGGTAAGCCAGCTTTCCCGCCGCCGGCTGCCGGGGAAGAAAGGCGGCGAGGAGTTCGCCCTCCCGGACCATCTCGACGCGCGTCCAGGGGTCATCGGTCTTGAAGCGCATGTACTCGAGATATCCCGAGACATCTCCGCCGGCCGCTCGGACGGCGATCCGGCAATCGGCCGTCGTTTCGGCGCTGCGCGGGAAACGGAAAGAAACCGAACTTCCGCCGGCCTCGGTCCGGCCCATGATCGCATGGGTTGGCCCGGTCATTCTTTGATAAACCGCGGCCCCGAGGGTGATGACAACGGCCAGAATCCAGAACAGGACTTTACGCACCGCTTTTTTTCCGGTTTCCGGTCAGTTTTTGATCGTCACGCCGCCGAAGATCGCCGTCCCGCGGACATAGAGCGTGGCCGCGGCTTCGCCTTCGGCCGGATTCCGGTGCTTTTGATCATAGGAGCCCAGGATGGCGGTGCCGTTGGTGACAACCCGCCAGTTCCGGGGGACGAAGATGTCGACTCCTCCGAAAATGGCCGTGGCTTCGACCGTCGCTTTGCCGCCTTCCAGGCCGGCCCCGGTCAGGTCGAGGTCGGCTCCGCCGAAAACGGCCGCGACCTCGCCGCCTCGAAAATTCGGGCTGTCGATGCGGCGCTTGACGCCGTTGAAGACGGCCGAGATGTCGATGTCGTTGCCCTGGACGGGAGGAATCTCGCCGGGATTGTTCCGCCCGCGGAAGGCCGGCCGAAGGATGATCCAAAGCCCGAGGAGGATCAGCCCCGCCGGCCAGAGGTTGCGCCAAATATCATAGCGGAGGATGTCGAAATTCCAGAGGAGGAAGAACGTCCCGAGAAGGATGAAAAAGATCCCCGTCCCCGGGCGCCGGAAGCCGTTCCCGATCAGGATCGAAATCCCGATCAGGATGAAGATCGCCGGCCACCAGTCCGCGATCAGGTATCCGAAATCCCAGATGTCGAAGCGATTGAGGAGGATCAGTGTCCCGACGAGGATCAGGGCCAGGCCCCAGAAGATCCGGCCGGGATTGGGATTGCGTTTTTCATTGGCCATAGCGGTCTCCTTTCCTTATATATGTACGAAATATCCCCTTCCCGGGTTTTACCGGGCGGAATCAGCGTTGAACCCGGCCGGAGCCCGGGCCGGCCGCGAGGGCCTCGATTTCCTCCCGGGAGGCGAGGTTGAAATCGCCGGGGATGGTTTGCTTCAGGCAAGAGGCGGCCGCGGCGAATTCCAGGGCGGCCCGGTCGTCACGTCCGGAAAGGGCGGCGAAGATGAACGCGGCGCTGAGGGCGTCGCCCCCGCCGATCCGGTCCACGAGCTGGATTTCGTACGTCCGGCTGTGGAGAAATTCCTTCCCGTCGAAAAGACAGCCCGACCAGGCGTTGACCGAGGCCGACCGGCTTTCCCGGAGAGTGAGGACGACCTTGTTCAGGTTGAACCTTCGGCGCATCTCTTGGGCGACCTGCCTGTAGCCGTCAACGTCGAGCCTCCCCGCGGCCGCGTCCGAGCCCGGGGCGGAAATACCGAAAATTTCCGCCGCATCCTCTTCGTTTCCAAAGACGATATCGACGTCCTGAAGAAGCGGCGTCAAAACCGCCCGGGCTTTCTCTCCGGACCAGAGCTTTTTCCGGTAATTGAGGTCGAGGCTGACCGTCGCCCCGGTCCGCTTGGCCGACCGGACGGCCTCGGCCGTCGCCGCCGCCGCCCCGTCGGACAGGGCCGGCGTGATGCCCGAGCAGTGGAACCAGGCCGCCCCCTTCAGGATGTCCGGCCAGTCGAATGAACCGGACTGCGTTTGGCTGACGGCCGAGCCTTCCCGGTCGTAGATGACCTTGGCGGAACGCTGGGAGGCCCCGGCCTCGGTGAAATAGATCCCCACGCGCCGGCCCCGGCGGAGAATGCGGGAGGTGTCGACTCCATGGGACCTGAGAGCGTCCACCGCCGCCTGCCCGATTTCGTGGTCCGGAAGGGCGGTCACGTAGGTCGAGTTCAGGCCGAGGCGGGCCAGGAAGAC
>JAFGEN010000107.1 GCA_016931595.1 Candidatus Aminicenantota bacterium
CCCCCGTTCCATTCCGGGGAGTCCGCCCCCCGGGCGTTCCGGTGAACGCAGACGATCGGGCGGATGCGCTTGACCATGAGACGAACATACATACGTCCCGAGGCGCGATTTGTCAACCCGGCCGGGACGGATTCGTCTATTTTTCCTTGAGGAGAGTCTCCAGCTCCTGCTTGAACTCCAGGACGTCGCGGAACTCCCGGTAAACCGAGGCAAAGCGGACATAGGCGACCTTGTCCAGGTCCTTGAGCCGCTCCATGACCAGGGCCCCGATGTCGGACGATTTCATCTCCTTCTCCGGCCGCTCCTGGAGGCGGGATTCGATCTCCTCGACGATCTCCTCGAGTTTGCCGACGGCGATAGGCCGCTTCTCGCAGGCCTTCAGCAGGCCCCGGAGCAGCTTCTGCCGGTCAAACATCTGCCGGGTCCCGTCCTTCTTGACGATCATGTAGGGGATTTCCTCGATCTTTTCGTAGGTCGTGAAGCGGCGGGCGCAGGAGATGCACTCCCGGCGCCGGCGGATGGAGATCCCCTTCTTGCTCTCCCTCGAATCGATGACCTTGCTTTCGACGTGGCCGCAGAACGGGCATTTCATGGCTTCTTCTCCGACTCGCCGAGACGCTTGATCTGGGACAGGCTCATCCCGTCCTTCGAGAGGATCAGGAAACCGACCAGGACGGTGACGATGTACTGGACGGCGTGAAAGACGGCGGTCAAACCGACGGCCTGGTTCACGCTCAACCCGAAGAGCGCAACCATGCCCTCCCGGCTGAAATAGTGATATCCGCCGGCCATTCCCGGGGTCGGGATCGCCGCCCCGACGCCGGTCAGGAAGATGTATGGGAAAAGGAAGAAAAAATTGATATGGATATCGAAGGCCAGGAAAAAGACCCAGTAGAAGAAGATGATCCCGAGCCAGACGACGATCGAAAGGGCGATGTAGGCCAGCAGGGTTTTCCAGGACCGGAAAAACTTGAGGCCGTCGATGAATTCGAGGAGGAGCTCCAGGATTTTCGCCCGGAATTTTTCCGGGAAAATCTTCAGCTTCAGCACGGCCCCGGCCAGGGCCATGGCCTTGTCCCGGAAAAAGATGAATCCCAGGCAAACGGCCAGCAGGCCCAGGGCGATCGCCGCCCCGGCGATGCCCAGTCCGGTCAACTGTTTCAAAGACGCGTCCTGGATCTTGAAAATCGAAATGTAGAGCGGTTTGGCCAGGAGAAAAACAGCCAGGAGAAAGCACATCGTGAAGATGTCGAAGATCCGCTCGACGACGCAAGTGCCGATCGTGAAGCCGGCCCGGCATTTCTCCCGGCGGGCCAGGTAGAGCGGCTTGACCAGCTCCCCGATTCGGGCCGGGAAGATGTAGCTGACGGTGAACCCCACGGCATTGGCCGCGAACATGTTGTACAGGCTGACACCCGGCTTCTCGTGGACCATCAGGAATTTCCACCGGAGCGCCCGGGTCAGCATATGGAGCTGAGTGAGAAGGACGACCAGAAGAAGCATCCCCCAGCGGACGTTCTGAGTGAGATAACGGAATGTCTCCCCAATATCCATTCCCCTGAAGGAAAAATAGAGGAGGACAAGGGTCAGAGCCAGGACCAGGACGAGCCGGACGGTATGCTTCTTTGCCATGTCTGTGGGGGGCATCTTACCACAACCCCGCGTCCGCCCGGAAGAGGGCGGGAAGGGCTTGAAAAGAGACGGGAAATCCGGTATATTCCCCCTTCCTGCTGGGAAGTCGTCCAACGGCAGGACCCATGACTCTGGATCATGGTATCTAGGTTCGAATCCTAGCTTCCCAGCCAACCCCCTCTTTCCGATCCCCGTGTT
Organism: Candidatus Aminicenantota bacterium; assembly: GCA_016931595.1. Taxonomy (GTDB): domain Bacteria; phylum Acidobacteriota; class Aminicenantia; order Aminicenantales; family UBA4085; genus JAAZPG01. Next base: position 1,831 of record JAFGEN010000107.1, read on the forward strand.
TCAAGCGAACGGCAGCGTCGGGTTCTTGATCTCGGCCCCGTCCCAGCAGTACGTGCACAGCCGGTCCTTGGGCAAGCCGATGGCCGCGACCAGGTCTTCGAGGCGCTGGTATTTCAGAGTCGTTAGGTTGAGACGGCAACGGACCCGTTCAACCATGGCCGAGAACTTCTCCGAATCCTCGTCGCCATAAGCGGCCAGGTCCGGATCCCGGTCGCCTTCGATTTCCCGAATGGCCCGCCTGCCGGCCAGGTCCATCTCCGACCGCGATATGGAGAAGTTCAGGAACTTGCAGCCGTAAACCAGGGGCGGGCAGGCCGGGCGCATGTGGACTTCCTTCGCCCCGGTGTCATAAAGCCGCTGGACGGTGTCTTTCAGCTGGGTGCCCCTGACGATCGAATCCTCGCAGAACAGGATCCTCTGACCCTGGATGAGCTCCTTGATCGGGATGAGCTTCATCCGGGCGACCAGGTCGCGGGCTTCCTGGTTCTGGGGCATGAAGCTTCGAGCCCAGGTCGGAGTATACTTGACGAAGGGACGCTTGAAGGGGACGCCGGCCGCGGCCGCGTACCCGATGCCGTGGCCTACGCCCGAATCGGGGATTCCGGCGGCGAAATCGATGGGGATGGGAAACCGGCGGGCGAGCATCGCCCCGCAGCGGTTCCGGGCGGCCTCGACGTTGATCCCCTCATAGCTCGAGGCCGGATAACCGTAATACACCCAGAGAAAGGCGCAGATCTGAAGGACATTGCCGGGCTCCTGTCTGGTTTCGACCCCCTCGGGCGTCAGGAACACAATCTCCCCCGGTCCCAAGTCCCGGACGACGTCGTAATCCAGATTGGGAAAGGCGCAGGTCTCCATCGTCACCGCCCAGCTTCCGTCCTTGGATCCGATGATGATCGGCGTCCGGCCGTACTTGTCCCGCCCGGCATAGATGCCGTTTTCTGTCAGGACGAGGACCGAACAGGAGCCCTCGACGGATTCCTGGAGGTTGCGGATGCCGGCTTCGAACGTGTCACCCTGATTGATGAGGGCCGCGGCCAGTTCGGAGGGATTGACGCCGCCGCCCATCGATTCGGAGAAGTGGATCCTCCGCTCCCGGAAGACCCGGCGGACCAGCTCATCCATGTTTCTTATCGCCGCAACTGAGACCACGGCGAATCGCCCGAGATGGGAATGGATGACGACCGGCTGGGGGTCGGAATCGCTGATGACTCCGATGCCCAGGCGGGTTTTCAAGCCGTCCAAGTCCAGGTCGAACTTGGCCCGGAACTGGGTGTTCTCGATGCTATGGATTTTCTTGACGATCCCCTCCGGCCGGACGACGGCCAGTCCGCCGTATTTCGTCCCGAGGTGCGAATGGAAATCGGTCCCGTAG
>JAFGEN010000108.1 GCA_016931595.1 Candidatus Aminicenantota bacterium
AGTCCCGGATTTCCCCAAGCCGGGGATCGGCTTCAAGGACATCATGCCCCTCGTCCTCCATCCGGAGCCGTTCAATTACACGATCGATCGGCTTTCGGAATGGGCGCGGCCGCTGAAACCGGACGTCATTGTCGGCATCGAGGCCCGCGGATATCTGTTCGCTGCGCCGGTCGCCCGGGACCTCCGTCTCGGCGTCTCGGTCATCCGGAAAAAAGGAAAGCTGCCCAGAAAGACGGTCTGTGTCCAGGCCCCCAATGAATACGCCATGGAATTTTTCGAAAAGCACGAGGACGCCCTGAATCCCGGACAGCGGGTGATTGTCATCGATGACCTGATCGCCACGGGCTCATCCTCGATCAGCGCCCTTCAACTGGTCAAAATGCTGAAGGCAAATCCGGTCGGATTCGGGGCGGTCGTCGACCTGGCCTTCCTCAACGGCATCCCGGCGATCAAAAAAGCGCACCCCCAAGTCGACCTTTTCCATCTTGTCCGGTACGCTTAACCTGTCGGGAATCATCCAGGTTAATTCCGGGGAGCCCGGGATTTTTTTTCCGCAGTCATGACCTTTTGTTCCAGTTCGTCCCAGAGGCCGGCCCGAAAGCGCGGCCGGTTCGACAGCCGGCATTCTTCGATCGTCGCGACCTCGGCCCTTTCCTGAAACATGGTCGCCAAGAAATCCGGAGACCGGCGGATGCCCTCGCCGATGTTGATCAACACCCGGTCGCCGTTTCGGATCGCCCCGTGCTTGAGGGCCTCGAAGTATCCGCCCAGGCCGATGGCCGCGGCCGGCCCGATCCGGACCGAGCGCTCGAAGGCCACAATCCGGGCGATGAGCGGGGTGGCGTCCTCGTCGAAGGAGAAAATGTCGCCTCTGCTCTCCCGGACGAGGGGGGCCAGAACCGGGTAGGTTTTAGGGAAGCCGGCGGCCAGGGTGGCGATGCGCGTCTCTGGATTATGGTAGATCGGGTAGGTCTTTTCCCACCCTTCCGGGAACGATTTGGCTTTAGCTTCCTTCCAGGCCGCGGCCATAGGGGCGCAGCGGCTGGACTGGCAGAGAATAAACCGGGGCATTCCTCCGGCTAGGCCGAGCGGGGCCAGGTCGCGGCAGCCCTTGGCGATTGCCATCGGCCCGGTGCCGCCGCTCAGGGCCTGGATGTAAACAGTCGGGAATTCGTCCATGATCCGGATCCATTCCAGGAGCATCGTCTTTTTGGCTTCGATCCGCATCGGGTCGAAGTTTCCCCCGGCCAGTGGCATGCCGTGCTTGCGGGCGAAGGCCATGGCCATTTCCTTCGTCCGGGTGTAATCCCCCTTGACCCGGAAGACGTTTTGGCCGAAGCAGCCGACCTCGGCCGCTTGGGTGATCGAGGCGTTCTCCGGGATGAAGGCATAAAAGGAGATCCCGGCCGCGGTCAGGTAACGGGCATAGGCGACGGCCGTGTTGCCCGTGCTCGAAGCGACGAAATTCCGAATGCCGTTCTCCCGCAGGACGCTGGAAACGATCGATCCCGAGAGGTCTTTGAACGTTCCGGTCGCGTAATTGTCGTCATGGCGGTGGGCATAGACGCGGCAACGGACCTTGAACCGCCGCCGGGCGTAGTCTTCCAGGAATTCCCAGCGGTCGATCGGGACGAGGCCTTCGCCGGCGGTGACGACGTTCTTCCGGTCGTTGATCGGCAGGATGTCGAAATATCGCCACATGCCAGGCATGCCGTTGGGCGGTCCGTCGAATAGTTTCCGGACTTTCGCCGCCGGCGTCCGGTAGATGACGTCGGCCCGGTCGCTGCCGCAATCCGGGCAGCGCTGCTCGGAGGCGAACCACCGGGAGAAACCGTCGACTTCGGCTCCGCAGAGGATGCAGCGGAGCATGAATTTCCGGGCCTCCTTGGCCGTTTTCAATTTTCGTTTTTGAGATGGCTGTGGAGTCCGCATTCGACTTTTCCTTTCCCGGCCCAGCGGCCGGACCGTTCATCGCTCCCCGGCTCGGATTTCGAGGTGCAGCAGGGGGGGAAACACCCGATGGAGGCGTAACCCTGGTCATAAAGGGGATTGGTGGGCAGGCCGTGAGCGTCGATATAGGCCCAGATGTTCCGTCGGTCCCAATTGATCAACGGATGGATTCGAAGGACGCCGTGGGAGTCCTTCATCACCGGCTTGAGGCCCTTGCGCGTCTCGGCCTGGTCACGGCGGAGGGCCGAGATCCAGCCCTTCAGCTCGAGCTCCCTCTGAAGGGCATCCAAGGGCTCGACCTTGTTGAGCCGGCAGCAGAGGTCGGGGTTGTGTTCGAACAAGCGGGGTCCGTGAACGCGGTTCTGTTCGGTCTTGGACATCACCGGGACGATGGTGTGAACGTTGAGCTTCCACTCCCGGACGAGGCGGTTCTTGTATTCGATCGTTTCCGGGAAGTGGTACCCGGTGTCGATGAAAAAAATCGGAAAATCGAAGGACATCGTTCGGAGCATGTGAATCAGGACGATGCCCGAGGCCTGGAAGGACGAGGTCATCGCCGTCTGATACGGAAAAGACCGGATCGCCCAGTCCAGGATCTCCCGCGGTTCGGCCGCGGCGAGCTGTTCGTTCAGTTTCTGCAGTTCCGGCAATGGTCGTTCCCTTCCCGAAGGTGTGCGAGTATAAAACGCCGCCGCCGGTCCTGTCAAACCGCCGCTTCGACGATTGTCGGCTCGAGGATGCGGAGAATCTCGGCCGGGCTCATTTCCGCCAGTTGTCCCCGTTTTCCGGCGTTGATGAAGACCCGGGGGCAATCGGTTAGGGTCCGCTCCATGTAAACGGGCAGCTTTTTCCGCGTACCGAAAGGAGAGATGCCGCCGACTTGAAAGCCTGTGTGGCGCTCGGCCGTGGGGGGAGGGCAGGGGATGACCGCCTTGACCTTGAGAGTTCGGGCCAGATTTTTCGTCGAGACCTCCCGGTCGCCGTGCATCAGGACGAGAAACGGCAGTCGGGAGTCCGTCTCGAAAACGAGCGTTTTAACAACGGCATGCTCGTCCATCCCGAGCTCCCGGGCGGCGACCGCCGTCCCGCCATGTTCTTCATACCGGTAGAGGCGGATCGTGAATTCGGCCCCCTTGTCTTTCAGGAACCGGACGGCCGGGGTCATCGACATATCAGCGCTCATGGCGTTATCGCTTAATCTTTTTGGCCCGGCTGGCGATTTTTTTAAGGATCTTTTCATAAGACGGGGGAGGGCCGGTCCGGACGGCTTTGCCGTCGATAAAGAGGGCATCGGCGATGCCCCATTCGAGAAAGGCCGACCGGTCGGCTGTTACGACCGGCCGGAATTCGACCGGCCCGCCGACCTCGGCGGCCGCCCGGAGCGCCCGCTCGAAGACCATATTCATGGCCGGACACCAGCCGTTGACGAAGGCCGAGACCGTCACCTTCCCGGCTGTAAGCTCCGGTTTTTTCTTCTCATGGATCCATCTCGGCTCGACGGCGTCGGCGGCAAACGGTTTCCAAAGCAGGACCGCGACGGCGTTCTTATCGACTTTCTTGTAGCCGTGTTTTTTGAACCAGGAGGCCCTCATGAATACCGGAAGCGAGACCCCCCAGGCGGCCATGCCCTTAGCCCCCAGGGCTCGGGCGTCTTCTTCGGCCGCGGCCAGAAGCGCTTTTCCAAGTCCTTTCTTTTGCTGGTTGCCGACGCCTTTGCCTTTATAACCGTGGACCCAAATGCAGTGGACAAAATACGCGTCCCGGCCCTGGGCGAAACCGTGCTCGATCGGGACGTATTGGATCATCCCGGCCGGGCGTCCGTCGACCAGGGCCAGCTTGACCCGAAGCCCCCGGTCCTTCATTCGACGGAGCCAGAGTTCCTTGCGGTTTCCGGCATCTTTCATATCTTCCGACCAGCGTTCCAGGCAGACGCAGTATTCGCCCTCGTATTGTTCCTCAAGGTCGACGATTTCCATTTGACCCTCCGTGCCGGGATTATATCGCATACGGAACGGCCATGTCTTCCGGCGGGGTCGCGGGATGGCGGCTCCGTTGACCGGGGCCGGACGATGTGATATTTTTCCTTTACTTTGCGCGCAATGTTCGGTCGGCTGAGTCGGTCGTCGCTTTGCCGCGCTTTCACTCAATCCCTTACTTTTGAAGGAGGAACTCCCATGCGTCGATTGTCACCCTTTGTCCGGCTGGCCGCGGTCTTTACCGTCGCCGCCTTTGTGGTCGGGATCCCGGCTGCCTTCGGCCAGGCGTCTCCCGCAGACGTCGTCAAGACGGTCACCTACCGCAACGTCGGGCCGACCCGGGACGCCGGGCGGTTCGTCGATTTCGCCGTCCCGCTGCAGCAGAAGCACACTTTCTATGCCGCCGCGGCAACCGGCGGGGTTTGGAAGACGGTGAACAACGGCCAGACGTTCACCCCGCTCTTCCTGACGGAGAAGGCGTTCTCCATCGGCGACATCGCCGTGGCTCCGTCCAATCCCGACATCCTCTGGCTTGGGTCCGGAGAGGCCAACAACTCCCGGACGACCTACTACGGCGACGGCGTCTATAAGTCCGTCGACGCGGGTTTAACCTGGAAAAACATGGGGCTCCCCGAGTCCCATCATATCGGTCGGATCGTCATTCACCCGACCAACCCCGATGTCGTCTATATCGCCGCCCTGGGGCATCTCTACTCGGCGAACCCCGACCGCGGGCTGTACAAGACAGCAGACGGCGGCAAGACCTGGGCCAAGGTCCTGGGCGTCGTCGAGGGTGGCCGGGCGATCGGCTGCACCGACGTGGTCATGGACCC
>JAFGEN010000109.1 GCA_016931595.1 Candidatus Aminicenantota bacterium
GAGCGATTTTCTCCGGTTATTCGAAGGGGAACCAACCTCAAGCCCCCATAGCGGAAGGGGGGCCCCGCTCTTTAGAGCGGGGGGGAACCGACGGGACTGGTTCCCCAGGGGGCGGAGGTTGGATTCCCCGGAGAATACCGGAGAAAATCGATCTAATCGAACAAATTGAAAAGAAAGAGGATATGAATGCCCCAGGAAATTGAATCCTAGGGGGGAATGTGGTATTCTGGCGCTCTCCTTTCCATGACCAAAACGAAACCGAAACACCATTTGGCCCTCGTCGGGACGGACTCCCTTCGCGGCCAGGAAATCAAGAATATCCTGGGCCAGAAGAAGTTCCCCGCCTTCGACCTCGAGCTGTTCGACCCGGATGTCAGGGAAGATTACAGCAAACTGACTCAGTTCAAGAAGGAACCCATGGTCGTCCACCGTCTGGTGGAGGCCGACCTCGAGGGGAAAGACCTTGTGTTCCTGGCTGCGGACGGAAAAACGTCCGAAAAAATGGGGAAGCTGGCCGAAGAGGGCAAATTCAAGGCCATCGACCTCAGCGGAACCTTCAACTTGCGCGAGGATGTGCCGCTGCTGGTTTCCGGCGTCAATGATGGGAATCTGAAAAAAACGCTTCCCCCGCTCGTGTCCAATCCCCACGCCGTGACGATCATCCTCTCCAGCCTCTTCCACAGGATCATCCCCAAGTTCGGCCTGAAGCGGGCCGTCGCCCTCGTCCTCCAGCCGGTTTCGGCCTTTGACGACCCCGGCATTCAGGAGCTGGCCAGCCAGAGCGTCGCCCTGCTCAACAGCTCCGTGCCGAAAACCAAGGTCTTCAAGGAGCAGATCGCCTTCAATCTCCTGTCCCATAACGACGCCCTCGATGCCGACGGCTTCGCCTCCGGCGAGCGGCGGCTGGTCGGCGAGATCCGGCGGGTCCTGGGAAAGCCCGAGCTGCCCCTGGTCCTCTCCGTCCTTCAGGTTCCGGTCTTCCACACCTACGCGATCATGACGTACCTGGATCTCAAGGATGAAGCCGGGGTCGAGGCGATCGAAGCCGTCCTTAAATCCGCCCCGTTCAAGATGACTCCCTTCCGAACGTCCTGTGAAGCCACGCCGCTCAAGGTTTCAGGGAAGGACGAGATCTTTGTCGGCCAGATCAAGCGGGAGCCCGATAATCCCCGGGCTTTCTGGGTCTGGCTGGTGGCCGACAACCTGACCCGAGGCGCGGCCTTGAACGCCTTCGAGCTGGCCCGCAAGATCGTGGGGGCCGAAGCCCGCTAGGCCGGGACACGATGTTCGACCTTCTCAAGCTCACCCTGCGGGAAAAGAAATGGGTGACCCTGGCTCTTCTGGCCACTCTGGGCGTGGCCTTCTTCACCACGGTCTTCGTCAACCTTGTCCAACCGGTCATCGACGAGATGTTCGGAGCCGCCCCAGCGGTCAAGATTGAGGCTCGGACGGATTCCCCGGCTCAAAGCGCCTCAGGAGACATCCGGACGGAGGCCAAAACCCGAATCCTGGACCCCCTCTGGAAACTGCTCAAAATCGAAAAGCAGGACATTGCCCAATCCCTGCCCTGGGTCATCGTCGCCGTTTTCTTCGGCAAAGGCCTGTTCACGTTTCTTTCGTCGTTCTCCATGAAAGCGGTGGGGAACCGGATCGTCAAACGAATGCGCGACGACCTCTACGCCCATATCCTCCGCCAGTCGTCAGGCTTTTTCGACCGGGCCACGACCGGCGACCTGATGTCCCGCCTGACCAACGACGTCGACCGCATCCAGCAGGCCGTCGGCACGGCCATGAGCGACCTGATCGAGGAAAGCATGATCATGGTCGGGCTGCTTGTCTCCGTCTTCCTCATCGACTGGAGCTCGGCCATGGTCGTCTTCGTCATCACTCCCCTAGCCGTGGTCCCGATGATCGCATTCAGCCGCCAGCTGAAAAAACAGGGCCGGAAGAGCCAGGAGCGGATGTCCGAGATCTACAACCTCATCCACGAGACGGTCTCCGGCAACCGGATCGTCAAGGCCTTCACCATGGAAGGCTTCGAACTCCGCAAGTTCCTAAAAAAGTCCTGGCGGTATTACCGCATCAACCTGAAACTGGCCTGGATTTCGTCGCTGTCCTCGCCTTTCATGGAGTTCCTGGGCGGGGCCGTGGCCGCGGCTGTCCTATACGTCGGGTCACAGCGCGTTTCGAAGGGGCTCATCAGCCCGGGCGATTTCGGCGCCTTTCTGGCCGTGATCTTCGTTATGTTTACACCGATCAAGCGGCTGAACCGGGCCTATAACACGGTCTACCAGGCCGTCGCCTGTTACGACCGGGTTCAGGATGTCCTGAAAGTCATCCCCGAGATCCAGGACCGCCCGGGGGCGGCTCCGCTTCCGGCGATCGAAGGGCGGGTCACGTTCGACCGCGTCGGGTTCTCTTATGTCCCCGACAGGCCGGTTTTGACCGATGTCAGCTTCGAGGTCCAACCTCGGCAGACCGTTGCCCTGGTCGGTCTCAGCGGCGCGGGCAAAACGACCCTTGTCAGCCTGATCGGCCGGTTCTATGAAGCCGGCTCGGGGACGATCACGATCGACGGGATCAACATCCGCAACGTCACCGTCCATTCCCTCCGCTCGCAGATCGGCCTGGTGACCCAGGAGATCGTCCTGTTCAATGACTCCGTCCGGGCCAACATCGCCTACGGGCTGGACGACGTCCCCCTGGAGCGGATCGTTGAATCGGCCCGGGCGGCTGAATGCCACGACTTCATCTGCGAGCTGCCCCATGGATACGACACGCTCATCGGCGAGCGCGGAGGGATCCTCTCGGTCGGTCAGCGACAACGGCTTGCCCTGGCCCGGGCCCTGCTCAAGGACCCGCCGATTCTCATCCTGGACGAGGCGACGTCGTCGCTGGATTCCGAATCCGAGAGGCTGATCCAGCAAGCCCTCAACCGGATCCTGAAAAACAGGACAACCTTCATCATCGCCCACCGCTTGTCCACCATCCGAAGCGCCGACATGATCCTGGTCGTCGACGCCGGGCGGATCGTCGAGTCCGGGACCCATGACGAGCTCCTCCGGCGGACCCGCGGCATTTACCGCAAGCTGCATGACCTTCAGTTCCCGGAAGAACAGGAGAACGGCGGATGATCCAAAGCATGACAGGGTTTGCCGAGCGAAGCTTTTCGGCTAAAACCATCCGGGCCAAAATCAGCCTCAAGAGCCTGAATCACAGGTTCTTCGATTGGTCTTTCAAAGGAACCCCCTTGGGCGAGCTCGAAACCCGCCTCCGGGGGGTCTGCCAGGAGCGGATCCATCGAGGCCGGATCGAGGCGGCGGTCGACCTGACCTTTCCCGATCCTGCCAGTTGGGATGTCGTCATCAACGAGGGCCTGCTCAACAAAATCCTGGCCGCCTTCGGCCGGGTGGCCGGCCGGACCGGCCGCGACCTGACCTTCGGTTTGGACAACCTTTTCCGGATCCCCCAATTGGTCGAAATCCGACGGAAGGACTTCTCGGCGGCCGAGGCCGACTGGATCTGCGCCGGGTTCGAAAAGACGCTCGAGGAGCTTCTCAAGTCCCGGCGGGCCGAAGGCCGGAAGATCGCCGCCGCCCTCCAGGCCCATTTCAAGACTGTCCGGGTCGCGGTTGCCCGGGCGGAAGCCCTGATCCATAAACAACCCCGGGCCATTCAGAAAAAGCTTAAGGCCCGGCTGGCCGAAGCCAACGGAGGGGCGTCCGGGAACAAGGAGCGGATGGCCGAGGAAGTGGCCTACCTTTCCCAGCGTTATGATGTGGCCGAGGAAATCGCCCGGCTCAAGCATCATCTCGACGCGGCCCGGGAGCTGATTTTAGCCCGGGCCGGCGAACCGGCCGGAAAGATGCTCGATTTCCTGGCCCAGGAATTCACCCGGGAAGCCAATACCTTGAATTCCAAGTCCCAGGAGATCGGCGTGACCCGGGAGGGCCTGCTCATCAAGGGCGAGGTGGAAAGCATCCGCCAGCAGGTCCAGAACATCGAATGAGGAGGGGACCTTGCTGTTTGTGATCACCGGACCTTCGGGAAGCGGGAAATCGACGATCCTCCGCCATCTCTGGAAGGATCTGCGGAATATCCAGTTCGCCGTGTCCCATACGACTCGGCCCCGGCGGCCCTCGGAGCTCAACGGGCGGGAATACTATTTCATCTCGCCGGAGGAATTCAAGCGGATGGCCGCCCGGCGGATGTTCCTGGAATGGGCCGAAGTCCACGGAAACCTTTACGGCACGTCCAAGAAGGAAGTCGGGGAGAAATCCCGCGCGGGCGACCTGGTCCTGGATATCGACGTCCAGGGGGCCCGGGCTCTCCGCGCGCTGCGGACGGACGCGGTCTTCGTTTTTGTCCTACCACCCCGGGCGTCCGACCTGAAGCGGCGCCTTTTAGAGCGAGGGGAGGACGACAAGCAGACGATCCGCCGCCGCCTGGCCAATGCCTGCCGGGAAATCCGCGATGCGTCCGAGGCCGACTACGTGGTCGTCAACGACCGCCTCAACCGGGCCGTGCTGGAACTGGAGGCGATCGTCCTGGCTTCCCGCTGCAGGGTCGACGTCCGGATGAAGGAAATCAAGTCGATCCTGAAATCCTTCAATCCGCCGGGGAGGTGATCCGATGGCTAAAATCGCGCTGGGTGTGACCTCTTCGGTCAGTCTCTACAAAGCCTGCGAGATCCTCCGCGGTTTTCAGAAAGCCGGCCACGAAGTCCAGGTCATCGAAACCCGGAATGCAACGGCCCTGGTCGCGCCCGCCCTCTTCGACGCCCTGTCCGGTCGCCGGACGATCATCGAGCTGTTCGACGACAGGCAGCCCTGGTCGGTCGCCCATGTCGCCCTGGCTAAAGAGATCGGTCTGTTCGTCGTCGCTCCGGCCACGGCCAATATCCTGGCCAAGTTCGCCGCCGGATTGGCCGACGATTTCCTATCGACCTTCTACCTGGCCGTCCGGTCGCCCATCCTGATCGCTCCGGCCATGAACGAAGCGATGTGGTACCACCCCCAAGTCCAGGAGAACATCCGCCGCCTTCGGGAGCGCGGCGTGCAGTTTGTCGACCCGGCCGGCGGTTTCCTGGCCTGCGGGGATGAAGGCCTCGGCCGGCTGGCCGACCCGAACCTGATCGTCGCCCGGGGCTTGGACCTTCTCAGCCACGGCGACAGCCTCAGGGGAAAAACCGTCCTGGTCACGGCCGGTCCGACGCATGAAGCCCTCGACCCGGTCCGCTATCTCTCCAACCGTTCGTCGGGAAGGATGGGCTTCGAAATCGCCAGGGAGGCCCGGCGGCGCGGGGCCGACGTCGTCCTCGTCGCCGGCCCGACGGCGATCGACCCGCCGGCCGGAATCGAGGTCGTCCGGGTCGTGACCGCGGCCGAGATGAAGAAGGCCGTGGACGCCCGGTTCCCCTCGGCCGATATCACGGTCATGGCCGCGGCCGTGGCCGATTTCACCTTCCCCTCCGCCGCGGCGAGGAAGATCAAAAAAAGCGGGCTGAAGGCCTCCCTGGAGGTCGTCCCCACGGCCGACATCCTCAAGGGCCTGGGCGGACGGAAAAAGGACGGCCGGATCCTGGTCGGATTCGCAGCCGAGACGCATGACCTGGAAGAGTCGGCCCGGGCCAAGGTTCGGGACAAAAACCTCGACCTGGTCGTGGCCAACGACGTGTCCAGGGACGGGGTCGGGTTCGATGCCGACCTCAATCAAGCCGTCTTGATCGACCGCCGCGGGCGGGTGCGGAGCACCGACATTCTGAGTAAGCGCGCCCTGGCCGCGGTCGTCTGGGATGCGATCGAGGATCTTCGTGAACAAAAAAAATAATCGGACGGCCGTTGCCGACCGCCTCCGTTTCTTCGAGGAGATCGGGGCGGACTTTCTATTCAAGGAACCGCGTGTCCGGACCGTTTCCGCCGGGGGGAAGCGGTCGCCCGCGCCTTCGGGACCCAAGGCCGCCGCGTCGAAGCCGGTTCGTTCGGCGGCGGAATCCGGCCTGGACCTGCCCCGGTCGGGTCGAACGCTGGAGGAGATTGCCGCGGAAGTCCGGAAATGCCGCAAGTGCCCGCTGGCTGCCGGACGGACTCTTGCCGTTCCGGGCGAGGGCCACCCGAAAGCCCAGATCCTGTTCGTGGGCGAGGGCCCGGGCCATGACGAGGACGTTCAAGGCCGTCCATTCGTCGGCCGGGCCGGTCAGTTATTGACAAAAATCATCGCGGCCATGGGCTTCGAACGGTCCGAGGTCTTCATCGCCAACATCGTCAAGTGCCGGCCTCCGGAAAACCGCGTCCCGCATCGCGAGGAAGTCGAAGCCTGCGCCCCGTACCTCCTCGAACAAATCACCGTTCTTAGGCCCCGGGTCATCGTAACCCTGGGGAAGACGGCCGTCGACTTTTTCATCCCGAACATCAAAGCCATGTCGAGCGTCCGGGGCATCTTCCAGTCGTGGCACGGCCTTTCGGTCATGCCCACCTTTCATCCTTCCTACCTGGTCCGAAATGAAGGAAACCGGGAGTTGAAAAAGATGGTCTGGGACGACATGCAGAACGTGATGGCATTCCTGCGCGGAGAATAATCCTGTTCGTCGACGTCGCGTTCCCGCGGCCCCTGCTTCAAACCTTTACCTACGCCGTGCCGGAGGCTCTCTCCGGCCGGGCTCGGGCCGGCGCCCGGGCCTGGGCCTCCCTCGGCCGGCAGTCCGTGGTCGGCGTCATCGTCCGGGTGCATGACGACAAGCCGCCGGCCGGGACCGCGCTCAAGGCCGTGGCCGCCATCCCCGACGCCGAACCCCTTCTGCCGCCTTCCATCCTCGCATTCACTGAAAAACTTTCTGTTTACCAGGCGTCGTCGTGGGGACAGCTCCTCGGCCTGGCTCTGCCGCCTGATCCGGTCCCGGCCCGAAAACGTCGTCCGCCCGAGGGCGGTGAAACGGCCGCAGGTCAGCTCGAACTTGGACTGGAAACAACCGCGGCCGTGGCCGCGGCAGCCTCTGAAATCGGCCGGCGAAGGGGAGGGGATTTTCCCGACGCTCTTCTTGCCTGGGGAGGAGAGGGCGCTTGCCGGTCCTTGATCGCCGAAGCGTCCCGGGAGGTCCTCGAGCGCGGGGAGAACGTTTTGGTCCTCCTGCCCGATGTTGCCCGAACCGAGGACCTCCGCGCCCGGATCCGGTTGCGGTTGGGGACGATGCCCGCACTTCTTCACGGAAAGCAGTCGCCGCGGGTTCAGGCCGGGGAATGGGAGAAGGTCGGCCGGGGAGAGGCCCGCATCGTTCTCGGGTCCCGCTCGGCGCTCTTTAAACCCTGGCCCGGGATCGGCCTGGTCATCGTCGAGGACGAGTCGGATGAATCCCACTTTCAGCGGGAATCCCCGGCGTATGACGTCCGCCGCGGGGCGTTGTTCCGCGCGGAGGCGGAAAAGGCAGCAGTTCTTTACACGGCCGCCCTCCCTTCCGTCACTGCCTTTGCCCGGGCCAAGGCCGATGGCGCCCTTCGAGCTCTCGGCGGAATGGAACCCGCGGCCCCGGTCCGGCTGGTCGAGGAGGCGTCCGGAAAGGGCCCCTTGTCCCGGCCGATGCGGGAAGCCTTGGCCGAGAACCTGGCCGCCGGCGCCCGGTCGGTCGTCTTCCTCAACCGGAGGGGATACGCCTCAATGCTTTTTTGCCCGGCCTGCGGCTTTATTCCGCGCTGTGGCCGGTGCGGCTCTGTTTTTTCCTACCATAAGAGGACCGACCGCCTGTCCTGTCATACCTGCGGCGCGGATGACGCGCGGCCGAACGCCTGTCCCTCCTGCGGCCACCGGGTCCTGGAGCCGCGCGGCGGGGGGGTGGAAGCGATCGAGGAGGAGATCCTCTCAGCTTTCCCCCGGGCTAGGATCGCCGTCTTCGACCGTGACCGGGCCGGGAAGGCGGCCGACCGGGAAAACATTCTTGGGGCTTACACAGCGGGCCGAATCGACGTCCTCATCGGCACCCAGATGCTGGCCCGCCGGATCGACTTGCCTCCGGCCGATTTTGTCGGCGTTTTTCATCCTGAAGCCGGCCTGGCCTTTCCGGATTTCCAGGCCGCCGAACGGGTGTTCCAGACGCTTTCCCGAATGATCCGGTTCGCCCGGCCGGACGGCCGGGGCCGGTTCGGGGCCGTCGTCCAGACCGGTTTTCCTGAACATCACAGCATCCGGACGGCGGCCCGGGCGGATTGCGAAGGCTTCATCGCCGAGGAACTGGACGTCCGCCGCCTGCTTCTCCAGCCGCCGTTCGTCGCTTCAGCCGAGGTCGCCCTTCATGGGACCGACGCCCGAAGCCTGGGCCGGGCGGCCCGAATGCTGGCCGCACGATGGAAGGAGACCGGACCGGAGGTCCGCGTTCTCGGCCCTTCGTTTTCGATGGAAGCCGGCCGAACGGGAGCGAAAAGGGTTCAGCTGGAGCTGCGGGCGGGGCGAACCGCGTCGATCACCGCCGTCTTGAAGGACGGCCTAAAGGAGGCCGGGCATCCCTGGTCGGTCGTCCGGCACGACGCGATCACCAGTTGAAGAGGATCGTCAGTTCAACGAGCTTGGCGATGACCTGGGGGGTGGATGTCTGGAGCTGGCCCATGATCGTCGCCGTCGTGTCGTCATTGATCTCGAATTTCGTCGGGCCGATGTAGGTCACGGAGGCAATCCCGTTGAAATCGGTCGTGACCGCGACCCGCCGCAGATAATTCTGAAATTCCCCGGGGCCTGTTATGATGGTGAAGATGACGGTCCGCCCGGCGGCCGGCTGGTTGTTTTCTGTGACCGCGGCGGTGAGGGTCGAGGTCGGACGCTGCCCGGTGGCCATCAGGACGTTGGGAGAAGCGTTGAGGGCGAATGTCAGGACGAACGTCGACGGTCCGAGGGGCGAAAAGCCCTCGGTCGCCGTCCGCTTGCATCCGGCGGTTGCGGCCGTCAGGATGATCAACCCGGCGATTGTTAAAGTGCGAAGGCGGGCCATGGTCATCCTCCTCAATTCCCGTAATT
Source organism: Candidatus Aminicenantota bacterium (assembly GCA_016931595.1). Classification (GTDB taxonomy): domain Bacteria; phylum Acidobacteriota; class Aminicenantia; order Aminicenantales; family UBA4085; genus JAAZPG01. Next base: position 8,998 of record JAFGEN010000109.1, read on the forward strand.
GGCGAACGTGATCGAAATGGACCCGGTCGCCTTGACGGCCTTGCCCGAGAGGTCATGACCGAAGAAGTCGACGGTGGCGATCGCGGTTAAGTTCTCGGCCCGGGTGGAATCCTGGAGAAGGTCGAGAAGGGGCGGCTCCATCTTGGCCGATTCCCGGACGATGACGAAACTGACCGACGTCTGGGCTCCCACTAGGATCAGGCTCGTCATGTCGCCCTCGATGGGGTAAGGCACGTCGAGACCCGGGGTGTTGCGGCCGTCGGTTCGGGTATAACGGACCTGGTATTTCTCCAGCTGGATATCGGCGAAGGAGGATATCCCATTGACCGGGTCGGGGTCGAGCATCTGGGCGGTCAGAACCGCCGTGGCGATATCGGCGAAGATCGACGTGGCTCCGGTACTGGGGTCCTCGAACAGGACATCGGACTGGATGTAATCGGACGGCTGTCCTTCCTGATTCTGGCCCATCATGCTGATGATGATGAGCCGGCTCATGGAGTCGGTGACGTTCTCCAGGGCATTGCAGGCGGTCAGGGCGAAGGCCAGGACCGGTACGGCCAGGATCCGGGCAATCCGGGGGGCTTGGCGCAAAATGTTCATGGTCGGCCTCCTATTTCTGGATCCTCGGGGTGATGAAGATCAGGAGCTCCCGGTTCGTCCTGTTCTTTGCCAGATTCTTGAACAGGGTTCCGAGGATTGGAATCTGATGAAGGAAGGGAACCCGCTCCTGGGTGATGGAATCCTCCACCCGGTAAACGCCCCCGATGACCGTCGTTCCACCGTCGGGGACCGTGACCGTCGTTCGGGCGCTCTGGGTGGTGATCGGCGGAATGCCGTTGACCAGGTTGCCGAAGTCGGCCGCGTTGTTCTGGATTTCCAGGGACATGATGATCGTGCCGTCAGCCGTGATCTGGGGGGTGGCCCGCAGCTCCAGGCCGGCGTTCACATATTGGGTGGTCACGGTGAAGTTGGCCGTGGTCTGGACGGGGATCTGGCGGCCCTGGTTGATGTAGGCTTCCTTGTTGTTCTGGGCGGTGACCTGTTGGGATGAGACGATCTTGCCGGAACCTTCCGTTTCGAGGGCGGTAAGGGCCAGGTCCACCCGGAAGGTGTCCAGGACGTTGGCCAGGGAGAATCCCACGGCTGTGGAGAATGAAGCCGCCGGCAGGTTGACCGCGTAACCGCCGAGGGGGCCGCTGACGCCCTTGGTCACCGTTCCTTCGGGAATCAGGGCTCCGTTGACGTCGATCTTGTTTGGGAACTGGAGCGAGGTCTGGTTCCCATAGAACGGATCGGCCGCCGCCCGGGCTCCCCACTGGATGCCCAGGTTGCGGACGAAGGTCGAGGTCGCCTCGACGATCCGCATTTCGATCGTCACCTGGGGCGTGGCCGCGTCCAGGGTGGTGACAACCTGGTCAATGAGATCGATCTTCTCCTGGACATCGGAGACGATGATGGAGTTTGTCCGGGTGTCGATGACGATTTCTCCCCGTTCGGATTTCTTGTTCTTGATGATCTCGACCACGTCGCGGGCGGTGGCGTAGGACAGGGCGTAGGTTTTCGTCACGATCGGGCCCGAGGCCTCGATGGCCGACCGGAGCGACTGCTCGGCCCGTTCTTCATCGGCCAGAACATTGAGGGGGGCGATCCGCAGGACGTTGCCGTCCAGGATCCGGCCGAGCTTGTTGTTTTTCAGAATGATGTCGAGATATTGGTCCCAGGGGACGTCCTGGAAGGATCCGGTCACTCGGCCGCGGACCTCCGGGTCGAAGGTGACGTTCAGGGAGACCTTGTCGGCCAGCCAGAGAACGACGTCGCGGAGGTCGGCGTCCTTGAATTTCGGACTGATCAGCTCGCCGCCGTACTTGGTGGCCGGGTCGTGGATGGTCCGGGCCCCGAACTGTTCTTCTTGGGCCGGGGGAAGGTCCTCATACTCCTCCCGGATCGGATCATCCGGCGGAGGAACGACGACTGCCGGCGGCTTTGTTTCCTCCTGTTTGACCTCGACTTTCTTCTCCGCGGGGGGAGGAGTCGC
>JAFGEN010000110.1 GCA_016931595.1 Candidatus Aminicenantota bacterium
GCCGAGGCGTTGGTGAAGACGAAGAGGCCTTTTTTGCGGAGAGCGGTTTCCAAGGGCGCGGCCGCCTCGGGCGGCAGGGCGCTGAAGACGACGCGGGCGCCGGAGGCCGAAATCGCTTCGAGAGAAGATGGCCCGACGATCAGGCCGGCGGATTCAAAGGGAATATCTCCCGTGGCCGTCCAATCGACCGCCTCGGCATAGGGCGTTCCGGCGGAACGGTCCGAACCGGCCAGGTGGACGATTTGAAAGTCGGGATGCCCGGCGAGCATCCGGACGAAGTGTTGCCCGACGAGCCCGGTGCTTCCGAGGACGGCGGCTTTGATTCGATTCATGATTCGTGTCCTTTCCTTTCGACTTTGGTTCGAACGAGGGGCGGCAGGTCGCCCCAGACGGCCATCAGCTTTCCGATCACGGCCAGAAGGCCTTCCACACCCGGAAGCTTCCCGTATTCGGCCAGGGCGGCTTGAAGGCGGGCTTCGGTTTCCATATTCAAGGCGTTGCCTAAAGCGGTTGCGACCGCGTCGGCCAGGGCGACATCGGCGGAAATCACGGTTGCCGAGTCCGCTTTCCCGAAGCTCAGCGAATGGCCGACCGTTCCCGACGAGGTGCAGATGCCGAAAATCCCGGGTCGCGGCTCCACCCGGAAGCCGATCTCCCGGATGGAGGACGGCCCGGTGAAAATGCCGACGATGACGGGGCGGTCGAGAAGAAGGGCGATATCGCCGCCGTTGTCCACGAGGGCATGGGTGGCCCCGGCCTCGGCCATGGCTCGAAGCGCCGCTTCGGCCGTCGCTCCGGCGACGGCGGCCATCGGCCCGACTCCGGCCCGGGAGGCCGCCTCGGCCATCCGGCGGACAATGCGGGGCGCATCGTCCGGGACGGGGTGGGGGTGAAGGGCCGTCCGAAAGGCCGGGTCTTTTTCGATATATTCTTCCAGCAGGCGGCGCTGGTCCTGAATCGCGGTTTCGGCGGCGGTGAAGTATTTCTTTTCGGCGACGACGGCCGCGACCGTGTCTTTATGGCGGATGACGATTCGGTCCATGGGTCAGGCTCCCGAAAGAGACAGGGCTTTGAGCGGGCAGGCCGCGACGCAGAGACTGCAGAAGGAGCAGAGGCCGGGTTCGGCGGATATGGTCCAATCCTCGGCCCTGGAAAAAACGCCTTCCGGACAGAGGGTGAGACAGTGGCCGCAGTGGATGCAGCGATTCCCGTCACGGCGCAGGCCGGAAACCCCGGACCCTGACGCGTTGTCGATTGCCCGCCCCTCGGAATTTTCAACCTGTCGCACGGCGAGCGGCTTGACGGAGGCGGCAAGCGGGAGACGCTCGACGGGCGCGGTCAGGGTGAAGGCGCCCTTCTCGATCCGCCGTTTGAGTTCGTCGGCGACGCGTTGGGCGAGGACGAAGCTCGAAAGGGGAGAGGATGGGACCGCGCGGCCGTCGATTGTCACCCGGCCGGATTTGAGTTCGGCATAATTCGTTTCCAGAAGGACCGGCCGATTGTTGGATGCGACGCCGTAATCGTAGACCGTGGCCGGAATTTCGGCGTCGGAGACGGCCGTCCGCCGGGCCAGGTCCGCATCCAGGATGGGAATCGGGATTCCGAGCCCGATATAAAGGGTGAAGCCGTATCCGGGGAAGGAGGCCGCTCGAAGAAACTCGGCGGACATGCGTTTCAAGTCGCCCTGCACGGCGAGCGTTCCCATTCGGCCTTTCGGATTGTGCTGAGTGCCGGGGCCGGTGACGTACCCCTCGGCTCCGCCCAGAAAAATCCGCGTTCCCAAGCCGATCGTTCGATATTCGGGGTCGTTGGAAAGCGGGGAGAGGGAGCCGGCCCCGGAATACGTGACGTTGCCGAGTTTGGGCGAAAGCGTGCCCATGTAGGTGCGGATCGGGCGGACGGATGAATTGGCCGCCGCCCCGTAACGCTGGTAGCCGTTTCTGGGATTGGCGAGGAGGGCCGTGTTAAGGTCGTCCAGGGTCACGCGGGTCAGGATGCGCTTCCGAGGATAGCAGTCGGTTCCGTAGGAGACGGCCCTGAGGACGACCTCCTTCCCCGATACGAGGTCCTCGAGGACGTGGGCTCCTCCATAATCGCGGCCGAGGCGCCGAGTCGCCTGGGTCGCCCCGAGGTAGGCGTCGACGGCGGCCGCCCCGGCGTAAAGCTCGACGTCGTTGAGCCAGACCCGGGTCATCTTGATCGGCGGGTCGGCGTGGCCGAAGTTCAGCCAGGCGCCCGAGGAACACATGGCCCCGAATGTCCCGGTCGTAACGACATCGACCTGCTCGGCCGCTTGGTCCGGTCCGAGGTCGCGGACGATTTCGGTCATCTGGTCGGCTCGAACGACGCGGACGGCCTTCCGGGCGATTTTTTCGTTGATTTGTTCGATGGTTTTCGGCATGACAAGGCACCTCCATGGATCATTGGACAACACCGGACGAAGGGGGTGTTAGGGGTGGGGGCGTCCCGAAAGCCGGCCCCGAGGGGGCCCGCTTTCGGGCTTCACATTATCATACCGACGGGAAAATCCGGGAAAAAAGACGGACGGGCGGGGCGGAGGGCGGCAAATCCGCCGGCGGTGCGAGAAGTGATCTTCTTTGTCATTGTCCTGCCCGTCAAAAACCGCACTCTTATAGCATCCCGATCAACCTTTGTCAAATCGGCAGCGTATTTGTTATAAATGGTCTGCAATTTCCCTGTGATTATGGAAAAATACGAGGTCGTTCGACATCCGATGTCGGTTTAAGGAATAAAAGGAATAATCAGATGAAAATGAAAGCCCCCTCTTTTTATTTGGGTAATGCCGTGCTGTTCCTGGCCCTCCTCGGGCCCGGCCTTCTTTCAGCCGAACTCCCCGACCTGGTTCCCCGCGACGTCCTGTTCGGCGGCGGCCGCGGGAAAATGGGCTTCCATCTTGCGGCCGACGGCCGCTCGTTGACCTATTTCGCCGCGACCCCGGGAGGACGGATGGGCCTCTATCGCCGGGCGACCGAAGGCGGCGAACCGGTTCTTGTCTGCGACCAGGCTCCTCTCGGGCGCGGCTTGACCTGGGCCTCGGACGACCGCCGGTATTTCTATCTTCGGGACAAGGGAGGCGACGAAAACTTCCATCTTTGGATGTTCGATACGGAGACCAAGTTGGGCCGCGACCTGACGCCGTTCGACGGGGTCAAGGCCCAAAACCTCCTGGTTTCCCCGGACCGTCCAAACGAAATCCTGGTCGGGCTGAACCGCAGGGACGGACGGCTGTTCGACATGCATCGGGTCGACATGACGACCGGCGAGGTTCGGTTCGACACCGAAAATCCGGGAAACGTCCGGTGGTGGGCGGCGGACCGCAATCTTGTCGTCCGGGCGGCGGTGACCTGCAATATCGAGGACGCGAGCATGTCGCTTCTGGTCCGGGCCGGGGCGGAGTCGCCCTGGCGAACGCTCATGACCTGGCCGTTCGGCGAATCGGGCCACCTTGAAGGATACGGAAGCGAGATCGTCGTCGGCTTCTCTCCCGACGGCCGTGACCTGGTCTTAAACGCGGCCTTCGAGGGCAACCAGACCTCGCTGGCCCTGGTCGATGCTCAGAGCGGGGCCGTGAAGAACATCATCGCCTCCGACCCGAACGCGAGCGTATGGACCGTGATGGGGCCGACTTTGTACAATGAATCGCAAGTCCTCCGCCATCCAAAAACCGGAGATGTCCAAGCCGTGGGATTTTGCGCCGCCATCCCCGAGTGGAAAGTCCTGGACCCGGACCTCGAGGCCGATTTCAAGACACTCCGGACCCTCCATCCCGGCGTCATTTCAATCAATCACCGCGACAAGGCCGACCGGTTCTGGGTTGTGGATTATGACGATGACGATCAGCCGGGCGCAATGTATCTCTATAACCGAAAAACGAAAACGCCTCTCCTTCTCGAAACGACCAATACCGTTCTGACGAAATTCACCCCGGCTTCGACGAAGCCGGTCGCGTTTGCGGCCCGGGACGGACTGGAGATCCCCGGGTATTTGACCCTCCCCCCCGGGGTTGAGCCGAAACGCCTGCCGTTGATCGTGAGCCTCCACGGCGGCCCCTGGTCGCGGGACGAATGGGGGTTCAACTCGGTCAATCAATGGCTGGCCAACCGCGGCTATGCCGTCCTTCAGGTGAATTTTCGGGGCTCGGCCGGATTCGGGAAAAAATTCCTTAACGCCGGAAACGGGCAATGGGGCGTGGGAACCATGCAGCATGACATTTCCGATGCCGTCGCCTGGGCCGTAGCCGAAGGGATCGCCGACCCCAAGCGGGTCGGGATCACCGGAGCTTCCTACGGCGGCTACGCCACCCTGGCGGGATTGACCTTCACCCCCGACCTCTTCGCCTGCGGAGTCGTCCTCTGCGGGATTTCAAACGTCAAGACATTCTTCGAGACCCTGCCGTCCTGGTGGGGGCCGATCCTGACCCGCTGGATCCGCCGGATCGGTGTGGATTTGAGCGACGAGACGACCGTGCGCCGGATTTCCCCCATTTATCATGCCGGCAGGATCAAAGCCCCGGTTCTCATCTTCCATGGGGTCAATGACCCCCGGACGAAGTTCGCCGAGGCCGAGCAGATCGTCAAGGCGCTCCGCGGGCTCGGGCGCGAGGTGGAATTCATCGCCTTCCCCGACGGCGGCCACGGCACATGGGGCGCGGCGGACACATTCGAGGAGTTGGCCCGGACCGAGGTCTTTTTTGCCAAACACCTGGGCGGCCGGGCCGAGCCCTACACTCCCGTTCCCGGAAGCACGGCCCAGGTGCGCTGACCCGGTCCGCCGTCCGGCTTGAGTCTTCGCCTCCTCTGCGATAAAGTGGGGCCAATGTGTATTCAGGAGGCCGGACATGGCGTTTTCGCGGCCGAAAATATTATTCATGGGGGCCGTGTTGGCTCTCGTTTTCGCTCCCATTGTATTCAGCCAGACGGCGATCGACCTGTCCGGGCCCTGGCGGTTTGCCGCTGACCCGACAGACGCCGGCGTCGCCGGACGCTGGTTTGAAAAGAAGCTCGAGGGAACGATCCGGCTGCCCGGTTCGATGACTTCGAATGGATTGGGCGATGCGATCGCCCCGGACTCGCCCTGGACGGGATCGATCGTCAACCGGGTCTGGCTGGAGGATCCGGCCTCGGCTCCGTATCTTGTCCCGGGGAAGGTGAAGCTGCCGTTCTGGCTGAACCCGGTCAAAATCTACGTTGGGGCCGCCTGGTACCAACGGGACGTTCAGATTCCCGAGAGGTGGCGGGGCCAACGCGTCTCCCTGTTTCTCGAACGCTGCCATTGGGAAACACGGCTCTGGGTCGACGGCCGCGAAATCGGAATGCAAAACAGCCTTTCCACCCCTCACATCTATGAGCTCTCGGAGCATCTGACGCCCGGTCCGCACATCCTGACCCTCCGGATCGACAACCGGATCAAGGACATCGACGTCGGTGTCAACGCTCACAGCGTCTCAGACCACACCCAGACGAACTGGAACGGGGTGATCGGCCGGCTGGCCCTCGAGTCGGAAGCCGCCGTATTCATGGACGCAATCCGCGTCGATGTGAATTTCTCAGAACGAACGGCCCGGCTGTCCGTTCTGGTCCGAAACATCGGAGAAGCCCCTGCCGAAGGGACGCTCGAAGTTTCGGCCCGGACGGTGGTCGGACTGCTTCATCGGGTTGCGCCGGCCTCTCATCCCTTCGCCGTGGCCGCGGGGGGAGAGCGGCGCCTGGAGGTCGCCTATCCGCTCGGGCTTCAGGCTCCCCTCTGGGATGAGTTCGACCCCAGCCTGTTCGA
>JAFGEN010000111.1 GCA_016931595.1 Candidatus Aminicenantota bacterium
CTGGACTGGAGTGCCCCGTCCCTTTTTCGGCTCCCTCACCACTGAAGACCCCCGGCAAAGGAAAAATGTCCCGCTATTCTTGTAAAAATATTTCTCATTGCCCCGGAGACTTGAAATCGAACTTCATAATCAATAAGATACATCCACGCGGAAATAAAGGAACATGTCGATAAACAGCGACCTTTTCAGGACAAAGGCCTTTCTCGATGAGGTCGGCCGAATCGTCTTCTCCGTTCTGAAAACCCGATGCCCTTCTCTCAGGCAGGACGACGCCGAGGATATCTCCCAGGACGTCCTGATCAAACTCATCCGGGCCACGGAAAACGGGACAAAAATCGATAACATCAGGTCCTATGTTTGGAGGGCGGCTTATACGACCGCTCTTGATGTCCTGGCTGAACGGGGACGCGAAGGCCCGATCGTGCAACCGGAGAGCAATTCCGGTCTCGAGGGGTTGATGGCTGAGTTTTCCACGGAGGATGTCATCGAGCGCCGGGTCTTCAAGCGCTGGATCGTCCGGATGGTCGAAACGCTCCCCGCCGCCCGGCGAAGGGTTTTCAAGCTCTTCCTCCTGGGCCTGAGCACGAAGGACATCGCCGTTCATCTCGGGTGGAGCCATTCGAAGGTGAGACATCTCTATTATCGGGGGATCGAAGAGATGCGGAAGAAATCGCGCCGCAACGAGGGGGGGCGACAGATGATGGAGGTCAGCTATGACTGACGAAAGGGGCGTGCGGGAAGATCGTCCCTGCCCGGCCGAGGACCGGTTCCTGGATATCGTCCTGGAGAAAAACGGCGGGCCGGAGAGCGAATCCCTGCTCGACCATCTGAGGAATTGCGCCGAATGCCGGGCGAAATTCGACTCCCTGAGAGAACTCGAGCCCGTCCTTCGAGCAAGGTTCCGCAACCTCCGTCCTTTAGCCCGGGCCAGCCGCCGGGAAATCCGGAATCAATTCGGAAAACCCCTGATATCCGGAAGAAAACGGTTCATCCGCACCATGGCCGTGGCCGTATCGGGAGTCGCCCTCCTGGTAACGGTCATCGCCCTGCCCGCGTTGGAGGTAAACGACGCTCTCGAGCGCGGCGGGACGGCCGACATTCCGGCCAATCCATCGGGCTCGCTGACGGAACCGCCTTGTCTTTTCGTCTGGATGCCTGTTGTCGGCGCCGAAAACTATCATTTCAAGCTGATCGACGAGGGGCTCCGCCTCCTCGCCTCGATTTCAACCCGGAACCCGTGGATCCTGATCCCGGCCGATGTGCGGGAAAAGTTGACGCCCGGACGGACATACCTCTGGTCGGTGGAAACCTCCAACGACGACGACCTCGTCATCGACCGCCGGCGTTGGCACTTCGATTTGCGCTGAAGGCGCAAACGGTCCCTTTCAGCGCCCCTGGAGAATGAAAGGGGCCCAGTAAAACGGGTGGCGGTAAGCCGAATCCAGCATGTCCGTCTTCGCCCGGCGAAGGGACTCCGCTTTGCCCATCCCCGAGGCCAAGTGCCGGTAAAACGATTCCATGAAAACCGAGGCGGCCTTATCATTGATGTTCCAGAGGCTCATCAGGATGGATTGAGCGCCGGCGTAGAAAAAGGCCGAGGCGAGCCCGGTCAGCCCCTCCCCTTTCTGCAGGTATCCCGTGCCTGTTTGGCACCCGGACAGAACGAGAAGCTCCGGGTGAAGTCCCAAACCGTAAATGTCGTTCGCCTGGAGAAATCCGTCCTCCCGGCCGTTCTCATCCGGTTGGAGAACGAGAGCCGAACGCTGCCAGTTATGGTCATCGTAAAAGCCGTGGGCGACGAGGTGGATGATCCGGAAATCCGAAAGGGGCAGCGCCTTGAACAGATCCTCCCGGGCCTCGTCCCCCCAAAGAGCCATCGTCCGGGACCGGGAGAACAGGCCCCGAATCTTGCGGATTTCCCTGACTCCGAACGGCAGGCCGGGAAAAGGGATTTTCACTTTTTCCGAGAAGGCAAAGACCGGACGGGCCCGGGTGTTGGCGAATCCCAGGAAATCCATCGGATAGGAATCCGGGACGGCGCGCTCGGCCAGGCGGATCAACCCGGAGGCGGAAGGGCCATAGGTGATCTCGAAGTCCTCGACCAGGAAGCGTTCGCCTTCTCCGGAGGAAAGGAGAAGAGTCTCGAAGGGGAGATAATGAAGGATTCCGTCGGGGACGATGAAGAGGGACTTCAATCCGTTCGCCAGCCGCCCCCGGAACGGCCCGAGGAGAATCCGGGACAGGATCCGGCTTCCCTCACGTCCCCTGAATTCCCCCGTTTCCCGCATTGTCAGAAATTGGAGATAGCGGGAGACGAGCGGCCCGATCTCGCCGGCCGGGGGGAGGACGGCAACCTCGAGGCCGTCCGCGGTCGCCAGAAAAGCGAAAGAATTCCTCTCCCCGATCACATACTCGAGAAGGGCCGACCCGGGCTCGAGAAGCTTCGAACCGATCTCCTCAAACCGGAAGGGATCGGGAAATCGGAACCGGCCTGACTCCAGGTCGCGACGCCGCATATCCAGGATCCGGGCCGCCCGATCCCGTTCCGTCCGGTCGAGCCGGTCGAGGAGCAAGTCCCTCTCGGTCGGCCGAAGGCCGGGATCTTGAAGGCGAAGCTGGCACAGGGAAACGTCCCGGCCCATCGCCGCCAACCGTTTTCTGCTCTCCTTGCGCTCCGGGGAATCCGTCTCTGGAGCCAAAAGCCTCAAGCCGGTCATAAACCCTCGGGCCCGCGATTTCTCGGCATACCACAGCGCTTCCCGGTCATACCTTTTCCCGGGATTCCTCCGGTCGAGATCGACAAGGAGGCCGATCAATCTTTCATAAAGCCCGATCTTATCCCCGCGAAAGCCGCTCTGAAAGGCCTGGACCGGAATCGTGGCCCCGACCGTCTCGACCACGTCCACGGCTTTCATCAGATAGGCCACGGAATCATCCCTGTTTTTCTCGGCCTCGGCGACTTCGGACAACCCGAGCAGGGCCCTCCATGCCACGTCTCCGCGGGGTTTGGCCGGGTCCGTTTCGAGAGCCTGTCGATAATGGGCCTTCGCCGCTTTGAAATTTCCGTTCCGCGAAAAAAGATCGCCGACAACCAGAAGGAGGAGCGCTTCCCGGCGGCGGCTTTGGTGGCCCGACAATTCCGGGTCTTCGGCCGCCGCCCGAAAGATACGGTTCAGGACGGCCGGGAGCGGATCCCCCCTGAGGGCCGTACCTGCGGCGTCGTAGAGATGGATCCTCGGCTCCAGGACGATTTTGTCGGTCGACGGAGGGGGCGTTCCCGCTCCCATCCGTTCCCCGGTCAAGGTCCGGCAGTTCCAGGCGACGATATCGCGGGCCTTGAAGGAGAGGTGGTCCGATCCGACAAAAACCGAATCCGCGTTGACCACCAGGGCCCGGGAAACATCCATGCTCCGGGCGTCGTTGGTGACGAAGGCCGAACGGCAGCCGTCGGCAATGATATCGATGAGCCGGGCCGCGCCCCGGCAGAACTCCCGGTCGTCAATGGCGATTCCGCGCGCCATTCGGAACAGGGCCAGGTACCGGCCTTCCCATTCGACATCGGGGCTGCCCCGCTGGAGGATACCGGTCCGGGCGGATTTCAGAATGAATTTTTCGATCCGGCAGGCGGCCCGGACGATGAAGATCGCCTCGGCCGACGGGTCCGAACCGGCGACGACCGCCCCGAATAGATTTTCGGACCGGAGGGTCACCGCCTTATCGATGACGATATTCCGCTCGAAATAATATCCGTCCGCGACCTCGATCACATCCCCGTCCCTGGCCGCTTCGACGGCTTGGGAAATCATCGGGAAATCGGCCGGGACGCGGATGATTGCGGGAGAGGCGAAAGCGGAAAACGCGGCGGAGAGAAAAACGACCGGACCCAAGGCCTTCATGGCCCTGGTATTTTATAGCTTTTGGCGGCTCGTTCTCAAGCCGGTCGGCCGGCGACGATCTCGTCCTTGGTCAGAAGGTAGTCGATCGACCGGTTGAGTGCGTTGAGGTCGAGGGGCTTGGCGAAAAAATGGCTGATCCGCAGCCGGGCCAGGGCCTCCGGCTCGATCTCGTCGGCAAAAGCCGTGATCATGATCACCTCGCCGCCGAACCCCGACAGCCGGGCTTTCTCGACGAGTTCGAGACCGGTCATATCGGGAAGGCGGTAATCTGCGATCATCAGGTCGGCCGAGCCGCTCTTGAGACGGGCCGAGGCCTCGGCCCCGGTCGAGGCCAGGAAGACCTTGTAGGACTTCTTGAGGATGAGATCGAACGTTTTTCGTATGGATTCTTCGTCATCCACGACGATAATCTTCTTTGTAGCCATGATCGTGTTCCTTTAAAAATGCGAGTCATCAATAAATGCATTACTCCAATATGCAGGAATCATGCCAACTCCGTTCTCTCTCTTCAGGGAAGGAGCTGTCTCTCTGAGGAATATTCCGTCGCTGCCCGTAAGGGAACTTTATACTTTAGTAAAAATATAATATTAATTATATAATCAGGTTGTAATCCTTGATTTTCTTGTCCAGGGTCGGCCGGCTGATCTCCAGGACCTGGCTGGCCCGGGTTTTCGACCCCTTGACCGCGGTCAGGACATACTGGATGTAGTCTTTTTCGACCTGTTCCAGGGAGACGAGGTCGCGGGAGCACGGTTTTTTTTCGTCCGTCTCCATGGGCAGATTTTCGAGAAGGATGACGTCGCCCCTGGCAAGGATGACCGCCCGAATGAGGGCGTTCTCCAGCTCCCGGACATTTCCACGCCAGGGATTGTCCATCAGGGAGGCCATGACCTCGGGGGGGATCTTTCGGACATTCTTGCGCAGGTCCCGGTTGATTTTTTCCAGGAGATAGGCAACCAGGTCGGGAATGTCCTCCTTCCGTTCACGGAGGGACGGCAGCCTGATCTCCACGACCTTGAGCCGGTAATACAGGTCCTCCCGGAAACGGCCGCTGTCGATCAGAGCCCGGAGGTTCTGGTTGGTCGCGGCGATGATCCGGGCGTCCGTCTTCAGGACCTTTTCCCCGCCCACTTTCATGAAGTCGCGGCTCTCGATGACCCGGAGAAGCTTGGACTGGAGGTTGGGCGAAACATCGCCGACTTCGTCCAGGAAGAGCGTCCCCTTGCCCGCGATCTCGAATTTGCCCTTGGTTTCGGAGACCGCGTCGGTGAAGGCGCCCTTGACGTGGCCGAACAGTTCGCTTTCGAGCAGCGTATCCTGGATGGCCGAGCAGTTGATCACGATGAACGGCTCTTCTTTCCAGGGGCTGTTGTAATGGATGGCCTTGGCGACCAGTTCCTTGCCCGTCCCCGAATCGCCCTGGACCAGGACGTTGGTCCGCGACCCGGCGACCGAGCCGATGAGCTTGAAGACGTCGCGCATCTGGGGCGAGCGGCCGATGATGTTGTCGATCAGGTATTCCTTCTGCATTTCCGAGACGAGATAATCGACTTTTTCCTCCAGGGATTTGACCTTGAAGGCTTTCTCGATGGTCAGGTCCAGGGCGACGAAATCCAGAGGTTTGACCAGGTACTCGAAGGCGCCGCTTTTAACCGCCTCAACCGTCGTTTTCATGTCGTCGTAGGCGGTCATGATGACGACCACGGCCCGGGGAGTCTTGTCCCGGATCCGGCGGAGAACCTCCAGCCCATCCAAATCCGGCAGGCGGACATCCAAGAGGATCAGGTCGGGCGTGTGCGCAGCCTGTGCCTCCAGCCCGCTCTCGCCGTCCTCGGCCGTCCTCGTCTCGAAACCCTGCCGGCTCAGGTGGGAGCTGATGGTTTTCCGGATCAGGGGGTCGTCGTCGATAATCAGGATGGATTTCATGTTTCACTCGCTATTGGAATCTGGATTTCGAATGCGGTTCCGGGGCTTCGCTTGTGGACCACCCGGATCGTCCCGCGGTGAAGTTCGATGAGTTTTCGGGCGTTGGCCAGGCCCAGGCCGATCCCCCAAGACTTGGTCGTGAAAAAGGGCTCGAACACGTTTTCCCAATCCTTTTCCGGGATGCCGGGGCCGTTGTCCGAAACGTGCAGACGGAGCCGGCGCCCGGCCCGGTCTTCGGCCAGGTCGGCCGAAACGACGATCCGGCCGCCCGTCTCGACCGCTTCGACCGCGTTGCGGAAGAGGTTGAGGAGGACCTGGCGGAGCCGGTCGCCGTCGACGACGACTTCCGGAAGAGATTTGTCCAGCCGCTTCTCGACCTGGATCTCCTTTTCCCGGAAGATGTCCCGCATCATTTTCAGGGATTCCTCGACGATCTGTTCGACGGCGAAGGGGGCCGGTTGAAGCTCGGTCGCCCGGGTGAAGTTCAGCATCTCCTTGATGAACTTTTCGATCTGGGCGATCCCCTCCTGGCTGAGGAAGAGGTGTTCTTGCTCAAGCTCGGGGAGGGAGGAGTCCTCCAGAACCTTCTGGATGTTGAGCTTGACCGAGGTCAGGGGGTTTCGGATCTCGTGGGCGATCGAGGCGGCCAGCCGGCCGATCTGGGCCAGCTTCTCCGATTGGACAAGGCGGCGCTGAGCCTCCTCGGCTTCCCGGCGGGCGGCCTGAAGCTTCTCGGTCATGTCGTTGAAGGAGGCGGCCAGCTCGCCGACTTCGTCCCGGGATTGGGGTTCGATCCGAAGCGTGAATTCGCCCCGGGAAATTCGAACCGTCCCCTCGACCAATTTTCGGAGCGGGCGGACGATTTGGCGGGCCAGGAGAGTCGACCCGGCCAGGCCGAAAAGCAAGCCGCCGAAGCCGATCCAGAGGAGGGCCCGGCGGGTCTTGCGGACGGTCTCGCGCATTTCAGCCAGGGATAAGCCGACCCGGACCGAACCCCATTTGTCGGCCGATCCTTCGGCAAAAAGGGGGACCTCCACTTCCAGCACCTCCTGGGCTCCCCCTTCGATCAAGATGTCGCGGGTTTCGGCCGCGATCTCATTGGGGTCAATCAAACCCTGGAGAAGGCTATTCTGGTAGAGGGCCGGCTGGTCGGCGATCAGCGAGGTATGGACGAGGGGCGTGGCGTAGCGGTCGTAGAACACAATGTAAAGGAGGGATTCGTCGGTCTGAGCCTCGCTCTGCCGCTGGATCTGGTCCACATCGAAGGCCAGGATCGACTGGAGGTTTCGGTCGGCCGTGTTCCGGGCGATCAGAACCCCTTTGCTCTTCGTTTCCTCGAAGATAATCGAGGCTTCCTTCCGCTGGATGACGAAAACGATGGCGCCGACCAGGATCACCAGCAGAACGACGATCCAGAGAAGGAGCCGCTGCTGCAGGGTGAATCGAATCTTCATCTCCATCGGCTCACCGGGCAAACGACGCCTCCCTCAGGTCGATGTAAGACACGCCCAGCACCGGAATGCGCAATCCCTTGATGTGGGATTGGACGGCCAGGCGCCTTTCGATGGTGATCAAGGGAACCCCGGGAACATCCCGGCGGATGACCTGCTCCATCTCACGGAACAACCGAATGCGGCGGGCCCGGCCGGATTCCAGGCCGGAGGCCTGAAGCAATCGTTCGAAGTCGGAGCCGGGAAACTCTCCCATCAGCCATCGCAGGTCCGAGGATTTTCCGAAGAGCGGTTGAATGACGTTTTCCGCGTCCGGATAATCCATCCTCCACTCCCCCAGGACAAAAAACGGCCCGCGAACCTCCCTCAGATCCTCCGGACGCCGGAATGTCTTCATTGACAGGGACAGGCCGGCGGCTTCAAACTGCGTGATCATTTCCCGGGCGACCGGAGCGAGGGCTTCCCTCGCGGACTGGGGAAGGTACAGAATGATCCGGGGAAAGGCCCGGGCCCGAAAATAGTCTTCTTCTTCGGTCAGCAACCTCACGGCTTCCTTGACCTGGGCGCCTTGCGGCGCGATATCGGGGAAGAATCCGGGAAGCTGTCCCGGGATGAACACGTCGGTCGGGCGGGCTCGAATGGAATCCGAAGCGGCGGCCTGGGCCAGCTTTTCCTTATCGATGATCATGGCCATCGCCCGGCGGACCCAAGGACGGTTGAAAGGAGGATTGGCGCAGCTCATCATCAAGTAGATCAAATCAAGCCCCCCTCCCTCAACAACCTGGCAGCCCAGGCGGGCCAGGTCGGAAGAATACGGCATGACGTCGGAGTCGCGGGCGGCGAAGTGGTCCTGGGTGAAGTAGGGGCTGTATTCGAGCGCGGAGATCTTAGGAATCCGGCCGTGGTGGCTCAGGTTCCGTACAAGGCGGATGCCGACGATATCCAACTGGGGACTGCGCATCCAACTGTCGAACTTGAACGGGCCCGTTCCAATCGGGCGAAAAAAGAAGTTCCGTCCCTGTTCGTCCATGGCCTTCTTGGGAAGGATCCGGCAGAAGCTCATGCTCAAAAGGGTCGGGGCGGAGACATAGGGATCCTTCCACCGGATCTCGAAAATATACGGGTCCAGGACGCGGAACCCCCCGACGCCGATGGTTCGGCCTTGGACGAACTCCTCGGCTCCTTCGACTTTGTCCAGGAGATACCGGCCGAAGGGGGATTCGGATTCGAGGCGGAGAAGCCGGGTAAACGAGTACATGACATCATCGGCCGAGAGCTCGCGGCCGTCATGGAAACGGACGCCCTTGCGAAGGTAGAACGTATAGCACCGGCCGCCCTCGGAAATATCCCAATACTCGGCCAGGTCGGGAACGACATTCAGGTCGGCATCGAGCCGGACGAGGCCGTCGAACAACTGCAGGGAGATGAAAACCATCTCCCCCTTGGCCGGGTCCAGTCTCGGCTGGAAGGTCGTCTCAAAACCGCGGAATCGGAGCGTATCCCGGTTTTCATCGGCCGGGGATAATCGGATGACATCGGACGAAAAACCGGCCAGGGCCAGGCCGCAGAAGAGGGCATAGAGGACCGCCCGGACGGCCCGCCTGGTGAACATGCATGGTTTCATCATTATCAATCGATCCGACTTCCGGGACAAAAAGCCCGGGTCGGTATAGAAAGCAATCTTTATGCCAAAGAAAACATGAATAATCCCAGCAAAAACAAGCCAAACAGCGAAATAATCGATTTAAGTTGTAAATATTATTTACAATTTCGCAGTCCGGTCAACCGGCGATATCGATCACCTTCTGCAGTACCCGCATGATGTTGCCGCCCCAGATCTTTTGAATTTGAGGCTCGGTATAGCCCCGGCGGAGCAGCTCCATCGTCACCCGGTACATCCGGCTGACATCGTTGCAATCCTCCACGCCGCCGCCGCCGTCGAAATCCGTCCCGATCCCGACATAATCGATTCCGACCAGCTTGACGATATGGTCGATGTGGTCGACAATGTCCTTGACCTTGGCCTGGGTGTCCGGATACTTGCGGGACAGCTCCCGGAAGGCGGCCATGGCCTCGTTTCTCTTGGCCGGGTCCATCGTCTCGAACGTGCCGTATTTCTCTTCCAGAGCTTTGCGGGCCGCATCCCGCTCCGGGTTGGCCTGTGGAGGGACGAGGTACCCTGAAAGAAAACACATCTGGAGGACGCCGCCGTTGGCCGCCAGGGCCTTGATCATTCCATCATTGAGGTTTCGGGGATTGTCGCACAGCTCCCGGCAGCAGGAATGAGAGGCGATGACCGGAGCCTTGGAGGCCTTGATGACGTCGGCGAACGACTTGTCCGACATGTGGGAGACATCGACCATGATCCCGAGGCGGTTGCACTCGGCCACGACTTTTTTCCCGAACTCCGAGAGTCCCATGTCCTCGGGGGCCCGGCGGTCGGTGCTGCTGTCGCAAATCTGGTTGTCGGAGGAATGGCAGAGGGTGATGTAGCGGACGCCACGCTTGGCCAAGGCCTCGACCATGGACAGGTCGTCGCCGATCGGATAACCGTTTTCGACGCCGATGAAGGCGGACAGCTTGCCTTCTTTCTTGAGACGGGCGGCATCGGCCGGAGTGGTCGCCTTCCCAACCAGGCCGGGATATTTCGCGGTCATCGCCTCGACCGCATCGATCTGGGCGATGGCCCGGGCCTTGGAATTGGCGTAACCGGCCTCGGTCAAGGGGCCCTGGCCGGTGAAGCACCCGAAGAAGAGGGCGTCCAGGCAGCCTTCTTTCATCCGGGGCAGGTCGATTTGCCCGCTTTCCCGAAGACCGGGCTCGTGCCGCTCTCCGACATCCCAGCCCGGACGGGTCATCCGTCCCGGCGTATCGCAATGCGTATCGACACTGAGGACCCGGGTGTGGATGTCCCGGGCCTTGGCTTCCAGGGCGGCCTCGTCCTGGGTTTGGATCGCCGCGACGGCGAAGGCCGCGAGAATCAGAAGAAGGGCGGGAAGAAATGATGTTTTGTTATATTTCATATGCGTTTTCCTTTAAGGATATGAATTATAGCACGTTCTCTTCCTTTTTCAGGAGATAGGCGTTCTCCGGGCAAGGCCCGGCGCCGCGGAGGAAATCCTCAACCCGATATCCCCGATCGAACAACGCCCGGAAGACGCGCCGGGTTCGGATTCTCCAGTCAAGGGGAATACGGCGGACGGCCGGGTCGTCGACGTCGGTTTCCTGAAGCATTCGGTAAAAGTCGTTTGGAATCCGCACGAGAACGGCCGGATCGTCTCCCTCCATGGACTCCGACCTGATGACCTCCATATCGGCGGGTCCGGACCGGCCGGGCACGGTGACGGTCTCGACGGAAAACACCGGCCGGGCCTTCGGCGGGAAGCCGATCCCCTTCGCCCCGGGGCCGGCTGCCGGCTTGCGCAAATCCCAGGACATGAAGAACCGGTCGGTCGGGACGTCTTCCCGGTTGAGCCGGCCGCCGTACGCCCCGTAGGTCGAAACCCGGTACTCGCGCACGGCCATGCCGAAATGGTGGACGTTCCGCCTGGCGTTCACGCCGGTCAGCGGGTCGTAGGTGCAGACGACTTCATCGATCCCCCAACCATCGAGCAGGATCTCCCGCTGGCATTCCTTCAGCCGGACGCCCAGGCCCGAGCCTTCACAGCCCAGCCGGACGCCGGCGAATTGGGCGTAGAACCACAGGTTTCCCGGCGAGGCGAAGCCGCGGGCTTTGTCCCTGATCCCGGCGAATCCGTAGGTGAATCCGGCCAGGTGCTCTTCGTCCTCGGGGAAAACGCCGGAGTCCTCCCCGACGTAAGCGGCCAGAAAGAGGCTGCTTCCGTCGTTAAGAAAATTCTCGCACATGAGGTTGCGGGTTCCGGCCAGGTGATCCTCCGGAAACCGCCAGATCGCCTCGCGGAGGAGGTCATACTTGGCATAATCCTCTGGGCGGGTCGAGGTTTCGATTTTAATTTTATAGGACCGGCCGCCGGCCTCATGCATCCGCTCGAAGGAATAAGGATCGAAGGACATCGGCATCTCCAGAGTTTCGGATTGTAAAACAGGCCCGCCGTCGATGCAACCGCCCCTTCGCGTTTTGACAATCCCCGGCGGGAATGTTAGTAATACGGCCTGAGAAAGAGTTGATGCCGCCAGCTAAAAAAGCTCCATTCCTCGTCGATAAGCGGGTGGCCATCCTCGTCAATCCGAGGTCGGCCAAGGAGCGCTGGCGGAAGGACTCCAAGGCCCGGGAGTACATCCACCGGGCTTTCGGCGGCCGAATCCACGACAAGGCCCTGACCAAAGCCGAGATGATCGAAACGGCCCGCCGCTTGAGCCTGGAAAACGACGCGCTCATCGTCCTTGGCGGAGACGGGACCATGGCCGACGCGATGCAAGGGATTTTCAACGCCGGCCGCCAGGAGGACGTTGTCCTCGGGATCATCCCCTTCGGCAGCGGAAACGCCCTCAGCCGTTCGCTCCAATTGTCCAAGACCCTTAAACAGGCCGTCAGGTCGGTCCGGACGGGAACGCCCCGAACCGTCGACGTGATCGATATCGCCGGGCGGATCGCAAGCTTCGTCAGCGTCGGGGCCACCGGCCTGGTCACCTATCGCACGGCTCACTCGAAGGTCCCTGGGCTCCTGGGACATCTCCTGGCCTCCCGCTCGATGTTCACCCAGCCGCGGCGCCCGATGGAGATCTCGCTCTTCGACGGCCGGGATGACGCCGGACGAACCTTCGACAGAAAGGACCTTCATCTCAAGGTTTTCGACGTCATCGTGAATAAAACCCCCCATTTCGGTTACAGCTGGCTTATCGCTCCGAAAGCGAAAATCGACGACGGGTACCTGGACGTGACGATCTTCGATATCAGGGCCATGACCTACGTCTGGTATTTCCCCCTGATCTATTTGGGCGTCTACCAGAAGCTCTTGAAACATTATAAGGTCCGCCGGATCATCCTCAAGGGTGAGCGCATGTTCGCCCAGTACAACGGCGAGGCGATTGAAGAACGAAACGAAATCGAGATGAAGGTCATCCACAAGGCCATCCGGGTGATCCGCCCCGGCGCCGGCGTGGTGGCCTTCTGA
>JAFGEN010000112.1 GCA_016931595.1 Candidatus Aminicenantota bacterium
GACGCGCTCGACCCGGAGTTCGATAAAGTTTGGACGAGACGAGGAAAGTCCCGGTCGCTTCACCGGGAGAATCGGTCCGGAAGCGGTCTCCTTCCCCATTATCTTCTCACGGCCTTCCGCAAGATCCGGCGTCAGAAGTTGTTTTCGGCCGTCAACATCGCCGGCCTGGCTGTCGGCCTAGCCTGCTGTGCCGTCATCATCCTCTATGTCGTCAACGAGCTGAGTTACGACAGGTTCCATCCGGCCTCAGACCGGATCTATCGGATCGCCTCGCATACGGTGAATGCCGTCGGCGAAACGACCGGGGTGGCGACGGGCAATCCGATGGCCCCGACGATCCGGAGGGATTTTCCGCAGGCCGAGGAGGTCGTTCGGATCACCCCTCCCCCGGAAAATGCCGACCATGTCCTTGCTGTGTGCGGCGAAAAGCGGTTTTTCGAAAACCGGGTTTGGTTCGCCGATGAGTCGGTTTTCAACACATTCCGCATCCCTTTTCTCCAGGGCGATTCGGGACAGGCTCTACGCGACCCGTTCAGCGTCGTTCTCACCGAAAGCACGGCCCGGAAGTATTTCGGCGTTGAGCCGGTCCTGGGAAAAACCGTCCGCCTGGAAATCGATTACGATACCGGAGCGACGGAGCTGGAGGATTTCAGGGTCACGGGCGTCGTCCGCGACGCGCCCCGAAACACGCACTTCAAATACGACCTGCTTCTTTCCGGATCGACCCTCCTCCGTCATCTGCCGGATTATGATACGAATTACCTGGATCATCATTATGATTATACGTACGTCCGGCTGGCCCCTTCAGCGGACCCGGCCGCTTTCGGCGGCATGCTTCGGCGGATCGCCGAGGAAGGAGCCCGGGTTTACGAGCAGCGGTTCAACCGGCCGGCCGGTAAAACGGACTATTTCCTCCAGCCCGTCGCTTCCATTCATATGCGTTCGCGTTTCCAGGGGGAAATCGACCCGCCGGGGAATTGGACCTACATCTCCATCTATTCCCTGATCGCTCTTCTGATCCTGCTCATCGGCTGTTTGAATTTCATCAACCTGTCGGCCGCCCTCTCGGCCACTCGGACCAAGGAGGTGGGCCTGCGCAAAGTGATCGGAGCCGCCCGCGGGCAGCTTGTCCGCCAGTTCCTGGGCGAATCCTTCCTGGTCACATTCCTGGCCTTCCTGATTTCCCTCGGCCTGATGGCCGTTCTCCTCGTCCCCTTCAACCGGATGGCCGGGACGGAGCTGACGCTGGCCGGCTTGACCCAGCCGGCCGTCCTCCTGTCCCTGGTCGCCCTGCTGTTCCTGGTCGCTTTCGGCTCCGGCGCCTACCCGGCTTTTCTCCTGACGTCCTTCCGCCCGGCCGTTATTTTCCGGGGAGAGCTCGATCCCGCCTCGCGGGGGGCCTGGGTTCAAAAAGCGCTCGTCATCGGACAGTTCGCCGTTTCCATTTTCCTGGTGATCTGCAGTGTGACGGCCTTCCGGCAGCTCGGCTTCATGCGGGGACAGGCCCTCGGTTTCGACCTGCAGAATAAAATCGTCCTTCCGGTCCAAAGCAATGTGAGCCACCTGCGCAGGGATTACGAAGCGATCAAGCGGGATTTCCTCGCTCATCCGGACATCCTGGCGGCGACGGTCTCCTCTTCGGTGCCGGGCGATCTCGAGGAATCCGGATACTACCTGACGACCCGAGAGGGGGATTTCCGGGGCGCCCCGCGGCTTCTGGTCAATACGGTCGATTTCGACTTCATCCCCTCATACGGTTTGAAAATGATCGCCGGCCGGGCCTTCGACCCGGCCAACCGAAGCGACCTCAATGAGGCTTTTGTCATCAATCGGGCCGGGCTCAAAGAGCTGGGAATCTTGCGGCCGGAGGAGGCCGTCGGGAAGCGTTTCCAGGCGCATTACAACCGGCGCTGGAAAACGATCATCGGCGTCGTCGAGGATTTCCATTACCGGGGCATGCGGGAAACCGTCCGGCCTCTTCTGCTCGATATCGAGCCATCCCTCATGGATACGCTGACCCTATCCGTTCGCACAAGCGATCCGGCCTCCTTGATGACGCATGTCCGGTCGGTTTGGGAAAACCATTTCCCCGGCGTCCCGTTCGCCTTCTCTTACCTAAGCGAGCGCTTTGACCGCCTTTACCGGTACGAGGAGCAGATGGGGAATCTCCTGGCCCTGACCACGATCCTTGGATTGGTCATCGCCTGCCTGGGACTGTTCGGACTGGCCTATTTCATCGCCAATCTGCGGCGGAAGGAAATCGGAATCCGCCGGGTGCTGGGCGCTTCTCAGGGCGATGTGGTCGCGCTGTTATCCAAGCGTTTCGCAGGGTTGGTGCTCCTTTCCGCGCTGTTGGCAGGGCTGCCGGCCTGGTTCGCCGTGAACCGCTGGTTGCAGGACTTTGCCTACCGGGTTCGCCCGGGAGGATTCGTCTTCGCCGCGGCCGCGGCGGGGGCGTTAGCGATCGCCCTGGCCACCGTCGGCCTTCAGGGCTGGAAGGCGGCCCGGCGAAATCCCGTCGACTCCCTGAGAAACGAGTGACCGCCGGGTCGAGCCGGTTCGAAAGGGAACTTTCGTGCTCTATGTATCGTATGACTCCAGGTGAGCGGCCTCTCGACATTGAAATCTGGGCTGCTTCGAAGGAGAAAAGATGAATCGCTCGCATCGGATTTTCGGACTGACGGTCATTCTGTTCGCCGTCTTCAGCATGATCACCGCGGCTCAGGCCCAGGACAAGATCAACGAGGAGTTGGCGGGGGACTACGCGCTCGAGCTCGGCGACCGAACGCTCCCCTTCGCGATTGTTCTGAAGGACGGCAAGCTGTTTTTTGACGCCCAAATCCCTGGCGGCGCACCCGAGCCAATGAATCCCGTCCCGGACCAACCTCTGAGTTACAAGAGCATCGATCCCAACGGGGACGAAGTCGTTTTCGTTTTCAAAATGAACGATCAGAAAAAAATCACCGGCTGCACGGTCTCCGTCCCCGTTCAAGGGATCGCGGCCGAGGC
>JAFGEN010000113.1 GCA_016931595.1 Candidatus Aminicenantota bacterium
AAAACGACAGTTTAAGGAACTATTTTTTGAAAAAATCGGTTCTTTTTTGTTTATTATCAACAAGATGTTTTGGGCCGCCCCCGGTGCTTGACAAATTCCCCGTTTTTTATATAATGATAATGCGAATCATTCGCATATTTTGCATGGACCATAAAACGACAAACCCGATCGCCGAATCCCTGAGGCAATCCGGGCGCCGGGCGACCCAGAAGCGGTCCCTGATCCTGGACCTCCTCCAAAAGGACCCCGGCCACCCGGATGCGGGCTCCCTGTTCCTCAAGGCCAGGGAAACGGACCCGAAAATCAGCCTGGCCACCGTCTACCGGACCCTGGCCCTTCTGAAAAAATCGGGCATCATCGAGGAGCACCGCCTCGGGGAATCCCACGGCCATTTCGAGCCGGTCACCAAGGCCGCCCACGTCCATTTCACCTGCGCCGCCTGCGGCCGGGTGATCGAATTTTCCCACCCCCTACTCGACCGATTGAAAGCGGAGATGAAGCGAAAAATGAACGTCGACCTCAGAGAATTCCATATCACCGCCGGCGGCCTCTGCAGCCGCTGTCGAAAAACCGGAGCCCGGCCATGACCCCCCGTTCCGCCGTTCCGATGACCCTGACCCAATTGGGCCCGGGGGAACGGGCCGTCGTGGCCGGCCTGGCCGGCGGCCGCCGGCTCATGGCCAGAATGGCTTCCCTCGGTTTCGTTCCGGGGGTCGAAGTCGTCATGGTCCAGAACCTCGGCCGGGGGGCCTTGATCGTCCAAGTCCACCAGGCCCGTCTGGCCCTGGGACGGGGGGAGGCACACCGCATTCTCATCGTCCGCCCGCACCCGCGGGTCCCCGCATGAGTCCGTCCGACACCGGCGAAATCACGGTCGCTCTGGCCGGTCCGCCGAACGTCGGCAAGTCCACCGTCTTCAACCTGCTGACCGGCCTGCACCAGCACGTCGGAAACTGGACGGGCAAAACCGTCGAACGCAAGGAAGGGACCTTCCAGTTCGGCCGGACCTCCTTCCGGGTGATCGACCTGCCCGGCACATACAGCCTGACAGCCGCTTCGCCCGAGGAGCTGGTCGCCCGAGAATTCATCATCCGCGAACGCCCGGATATGGTCGTCGCCGTCCTCAACGCCGCCCTTCTTGAGCACGGCCTCTATCTCGTGGCCGAGCTGCTCAGCCTTCGGGTACCCGTGATCATCGGCCTCAATATGATGGACGTGGCCCGAAACGAGGGCCTCGCCATCGAGCCTGAAGTATTGTCCGCCGCCCTCGGGCTTCCGGTCATTCCCATGGAAGCGTCCTCCAAGGGGGGAATCAAGGACTTAGTCAAGGCGATCGCCGAGGTCGCCGAAGGCGTCCGGGTTCAGGAGCCCCATCGACCGGAAATCCGCGAGGACCATCGGTCGGTCCTGGACCGCACCGAAGGTTTGATCGAGGACCTGGACCTCGGACCTTATCCGCACGACTGGGCCGCCCTGAAGCTCCTGGAAGGAGACGAGGAAATCAGCCGGATCACGGCCGCGGCCGCGCCCGCGGACCGCTGGGAGGAGATTCTCAGGCTGCTGAAAAAGCATGAGGACGCCCTGGTC
The DNA here is from genome assembly GCA_016931595.1 of Candidatus Aminicenantota bacterium. Classification (GTDB taxonomy): domain Bacteria; phylum Acidobacteriota; class Aminicenantia; order Aminicenantales; family UBA4085; genus JAAZPG01. The sequence continues at coordinate 1,588 of JAFGEN010000113.1, forward strand.
GCCGTCGCCTCCGGAAGATATGCCTGGGTCGAGCGGATGGTCCGGGCCGCCCTGGTCCGGCCTCAAGCCGGGCCGATCTCGCTGACCCACCGGATCGACCGTTGGCTGACCCACCCGGCCTGGGGCCTGCTGGCCTTCGCCGCGGTCATGTCCGCGGTCTTTTTTTTGACCTACGCCATCGGGATCCCTCTTCAGGGATTCCTGGAAAAGGCCGTCATTCAGAATCTCCAGGGACTCGTCGGGGGTTGGACATCCGCCGGCCCCTGGTGGGTCCAAGGAGCCTTGGTCGAAGGCTTCCTCGGCGGCCTCGGCACGTTATTGACGTTCGTCCCCATTCTCGTCCTCTTTTTCGGCTTGACGGCGATCCTGGAGGATGTCGGATACCTGGCCCGGGCGGCCTTCATCATGGACCGGTTCATGCACGCCATGCACCTGCACGGGAAATCCTGCCTCCCGCTGATCATCGGCTTCGGCTGCAACGTGCCCGGGGTGCTGGGCACCAGGATCATCGAATCGACCCGGGCCCGGCTCCTGACGATGTTCCTGGTCCCCCTCGTCCCCTGCACCGGGCGCATGGCCGTGATCGCCTTTCTGGCCCCCTTGTTTTTCGGAGAGCGGGCCCCGCTGGTCACCGTCGGACTGATTCTCCTGGCCTTGGGCCTGCTCTTCGCCACCGGGTTGATCGGCGGGCGCCTGTTCTTCCGGCAAGACGACAGCCCGTTCATCATGGAGCTTCCGCTCTATCATATTCCCAATCTCCGGACGATCCGCCGGATCGTCCAACGGCAGAGCCTCGAGTTCCTCCGCAAGGCCTTTTTCGTCATCCTCCCCGTCTCGCTCATCGTCTGGGCCCTCTCCCGGTTCCCCGGGGGAGAGGCAGGGAGTTCCTACCTGGCCGGATTCAGCCGGGCCCTGGAGCCGGCGGGGGCCCTGATGGGGTTCGATTGGAGGCTGATCGTCGCGCTCCTGGCCGGATTCATCGCCAAGGAAAACGCCCTGGCCGTCCTGGCCGTCCTGTTCGGGGCCGGAGAGGGGGCGGCCCTCGGAGACTTGATCGCCTCCGCTTATCCCCCGGCGACCGGGCTGGCCTTCATGGCCTCGCAGCTTCTCTTCATTCCCTGCGCGGCCACCGTGGCCGCCTTCAAGCAGGAAAGCCGCTCCTGGCGCTTGACGATCTATAACATGCTTTATTTATTCCTGCTCTCCGCCGCGGTCAGTATCGCCGTTTATCAAGTCGCCCGGCGGATCTGACCGCTTTAATCCAGGCCGACATCTTGCCGGTAATCAACCCGGATCCGGCTTCCCCTCCGCGGGCGGAGCAAATCCAGGACCTTGAGATATGTCCGGTTCCTCTTTTTCCAAGTCCGGTTGAGCGTCCGGGCGTACTGGTTGATGGCCAGGGCCATCCAGCGCCCTTCCAGAAGATTCCGGACCTGCTCCTTGAACGAGTAGAACTTTCTGTGACCCCAGATCTGGGCCTTCTGCAGCTCGGCCAGGGAAAAGCGCCGGGGGCGGAAAACGGCGTGATGGGCATCGTAGAGCGACCAGTCCTTGAACGCGATCCGCTCCTCCTTGGTCACCTTGTTGAAGAATTCGCTGCCGGGCAGCGGGGTGAGGATCAGGAACTGGGACGACGTCAGGCGGTGCTTCCGGGCCCAGGCGACGGTCTCCCGGACCGTTCCCCGGTCGTCCTGGTCGAAACCGAAGACGAACATCCCGTGGATGTGGATCCGATTGCGGCGGAAGACGCGGACCGCCCGGTTGAGCTCCTCGACGGACTGGGCCTTGTGGGATTCCTGAAGGCTCTTGGGATTGACCGACTCGAACCCGATGCAGACGGTGTGGCATCCGGCCTTTTTCATCAACCGAACGAGGGCCGGGTCGCGGGCGACGTCGGCCCGGACCTGGGTCGTCCATTTGAATTTGAACCCTTCCCGGATCATCGCCTCGAGAAGCTCTTTCGTCCTGGGTTTGTGGGCGGCGAAATTGTCGTCGTAAAAGAAAAGATACTTCTTCCGGCCGCTGTGGCGGCGCAACTCCTCGAGGATATGCCCGGTCGAGCGGAACCGGTAAGTCTTGCCGAACATTCCGGTCACCGAGCAGAACGTGCAGTCGAACGGGCACCCGCGGGAGGTCTGGACGGGAAGGACCATCCGCTTGTTCCGCCAGCGACGATCCGGCTTGAGAAGGTCGAAATCAGCGACGGGAAAGGCGTCCAGGTCGTGGGGCGGCACAGCCTTGGGATTGTGGACGAAGGCGCCGTTTTTCCTGAACGATAAGCCGGGAATCCCGGTCAGATCCGCCCCCGCCCGCCAAGCCTCGAGAAACGCCGGCAGCGTTTCCTCGGCCTCTCCTCTCAGAACGAAATCCCCGTGTCCCAGCGCTTCCTCGGAAAGGAAGGTGACATGCGGTCCACCGAACAGCACCGGGACGCCCAGGGGCCTGATCCGCTCGGCAATGGCATAAGCCCGGGGCGCGGTCGAGGTGATCGTGGAGATCCCGACCATGTCGGCTCCGCCGATGATTCCGAAATCAAGGGACCTGAAGTCCTCGACGAACAATTCCACATCCCAGCCCCGCTCCTTCATGATCGTCCCCAGAAGGACGGTCCCCAAGCGGGGCGAAGGGAACTTGGAAAAGATATGGAGGTTGGGCGACCGGGGCTCGATCAGGACGATTTTAGGCATGGGCGTTCTCCTCCCCGGCCGGCCTCTTCGCGTTTCGGGCCTTGAGGCCGACGATCTCTTTCTTGTGTTTCTTGAGCAGGTCTTCCCAGCGGTCGATCCCTTCCTGAAGCTCGCGGGTCCTCTTGTTCAGGGTTTCGACCGCGGCCAGGAGGCCGTTGAGCCTAAGCCCTGCCTCTTCCCTTGAAAACACGGTCAAGTCCTTTTGCAGGGACAGGAAGTCCCGGACGGAATCGGAGACCGCCTTGATTTCCTCCAGCGAATAGCCGAACAGCTGGAGGTCGCGAATGAGCTTGCAGAGGAAGATGTAGGCTTCATCGTAGAGACGGAAGCCTCCTTCGCTCCGCAGGTCGGGGTCGAGAATACCGACATCTTCCCAATGCTTGATCGTCCGGGGACTGACTCCGGCTTTTTCGGCCAAAAGCCCGACGGTCAAGAGCTTGTCTTTCTCCCCCGCCTTTTTTTCCCCCGTCCCGCTCCCGGGCCAGCCGTATTTCTTGACGATTTTCTGGATTTCGTCTAAGCCGTAGCCAAGCTCCCGAAGCTTTCGGATATGGACGGCCCGCTCGACGTCCAGGACGGAGTAGAAGGGGGCTTTATCATCGGTGAAACCGACGGGCTTGAGAATCTTGGCTTTCGTCCAAAGCTCGAGCTCGACCGCTTCGACACCGGTTTTCTCCGCCAGCTCATTTTTTGTCATGATTTCCTTGCCCATTTACTCCCTCACGTATTTATTTATTATTTTTTATTTATACCTGTACGTATACGTATATTACAACACACAAGCGTTTGTCAAGGGGTTTGCTTGGGGTCGGACCTCAGTATCTTATTTGTTTTCTTAATATTCCAGAAATTCGGATAACCAATTGATTTTTGGCTGCATCATTATTCCCATCGTGATCGGTGGATGAAATCGTTGCCAAATCAACCCGTAAGAATACAGCTCGAACGCAATTTCAGGAAAAATAAGAAAAGAAATTTATTTGTTAACTGATTGATATTATTGTTTTTTTTGAGGTTCGACCCCGTCGGAGTTGTATCCGAAAAGGATCAGTCGAGCTTGTAAAATCCCCGGACCATCTTCTGAAGCCGCTTCTCCGGGAGAAGTCGCTTGAGGAAGCCCATGGCCGGAACGAGATGCCCGGTGTAATAGACCGGCCCCGGGTTCTGCTTCTCCATGACCTTGATGATCTTGGCCGCCGCGGTCTCGGGAGGAGACGCCTTATCCATCTTCTTGTCGCGGGCCTTGCGGAACGCCGTCAGATCGTCGGCATAAGCGCTTCCGGCCGGAGCGATGGACCGGGGCTCGATATACGTCTTGATGTAGCCGGGGACGACCAGGGAGACCTTGACCCCGAAGCGGCCGACCTCCTGCCGAAGGACCTTGGTGAAGGCTTCCAGGCCGAGCTTGGTCGCGGCATAGGCCGACTGGTAAGGCGGAGTGAACGGCCCGGTCAGCGAACCGATGTTGATGATCGTCCCATGCCCGTTTTTTCGCATGGCCGGGAGGAAGGCCTTGGTCAAGCGAATGAGCCCGAAGAAATTCATCCGGAAAAGCTCTTCGACCATCTCAACCGAGACGTCCTCGACCGCCCCGACCTGGCTCTGGCCGGCGTTGTTGACCAGGACCTCGACCGGACCGGCCGCCGCGGCGCAGGCCTCGACCGAGGCCGGGTCGCCCTGGTCGAGGGCCAGGTAACGGACGCCGGGCAGGGGGTCTGAAATCGAGTTCGGGTCGCGAGAGGTCCCGATGACCGGGATCCCGCGGGCGGCCAGGGCCGCGGCCAGAGCCCGGCCGATTCCCTTGGAAGCGCCGGTGACAAGAACGGGGCCCTGGATCATTCGCGGCCCCGGATCAGATGGACGGCTTGCCGTCGTCGTCCTTATTTTCGGCTTTCTTTTCCGCTTCGTGGCGCTTCAGGGCGTCGTGAACCGCGTTCAGGTCGAGATGAAGGTCGTCGCGGACTTTTTTGTAAGCGGCCAGCGTTCTGTCGACATCCTCATCGGTGTGGGAAGCCGTCGGAATCATCCGGAAGAGGACGATTCCGCGCGGCACAACCGGGTAAACGACTGCCGTAAGGAAGATCCCCTCTTCCCGCATCTTCTTGAGGATGGTCATGGCGAGGTCGAGTTCCGTGAATGGGACAAGGACCGGAGTGACCGGTGAAGCCACGTCATCGACCGTATAACCGAGCTCCCGAAGGCCGGTTTTGAGCTTGGCATTGACCTCCCACATTCTCGTCCGCCGGTCTTCGCCCGCCTCGACCAGGTCGAGGGTCCGGGAGAGAACCTCGACATAGATCATCGGCAGGCTCTTGGCAAAGACCTGGGTCCGGGCATTGAAGCGGACCCACTCGCAGACCTCGCGGGACGAGCCGGCAACGCCGCCGATGGCGGCAAAGGCCTTGGCGAAGGTCCCGAGGTTGATATCGATCTTATCGAGGCAATTCTGGAGCGCCGCCGTCCCCCGGCCGCCGGGACCCATGACCCCGAAGCCATGGGCGTCGTCGACGAACAACCGGGCGTCGTACTTGTCTTTGAGGTAGCAGATATCGGACAGGGGAGCGAGGTCCCCGGTCATCCCAAAGACGCCCTCGGTCACGACCAGGACCCCGCCCTTGCGGTCGCGGTTGACCCGCTTGAGGTGAAGCTCCAGGTTGTCGAGGTCGCTGTGTTTCCAAACCCGGAACTGGGCCTGGGACATGAACATGGCGTCGATCATCGAGGCGTGGGCCAGCTTGTCGATGAGGATCGTGTCGTTTTTTTCACAGAGAGACTGAATGGTCCCGAGCACGCCGAGGTAGCCGTAGTTGAAAAGAATGGCGTCTTCCTTGCCCATGAACTTGGCGAACTTGGCTTCCAGGGCGAGGTGCTTTTCGGTATTGCCGGTCATCATCCGGGCGCCCATCGGGGCCCCGGAGCCGTATTTCTTCGCCGCTTCAACGGCGATCGCCTTCAATTCCTCGTTTTCGGCCAGCCCGAGGTAATTATTGATCGACCATTGGACGACTTTTTTTCCCTGGTAGGTCATTTCCCGGCCGGGCAGCGGGTCGAGAATCGGGCGGGTGAAGAAGAAATCGTTCCGGGCCCGCATCATCCCGAAATACCCACCGTCCGTTTTACACTTGTCGAAGATATCCATTACGCTCTCCTTCAAAGGCCCCATATTTAAGCACAGTCGGGGGGTTATTTCAAACGCACTCCCGCGATCGATCTCATCGAGGGCGAACCATGTTCTCCGGCTTCAACATCTCCTCGAGCGCCGGCTTCGGCAGAAGTTCCTTCTCCAGGACCAGGGCATAGACGCTTCGCCCGGAGGACATGGCCTCCTCGGCCAGGGC
>JAFGEN010000114.1 GCA_016931595.1 Candidatus Aminicenantota bacterium
GATTTGGCGGACCAGTTTGCGCTCCTCATCCGGATTCGGGACACGCTCGGCGAGGTCAACCGGGGGGTCAACCGGCTGCGAAGCGCGCGGAGCCAGATCGAGACCGTCGCCGGCAGGGCGGCGGGCGCGGCGGGAGGAGCTGGGGAGAAGGCTAAGGAAATTGCGGCGGCGGCCCGGACGATTTCGGACAAGCTGACGACGGTCGAGGACGTCCTCATCCAGGTCAAGTCCAAGAGCGGACAGGACCCGCTGAACTATCCCATCCGGCTCGACAACAAGCTGGCCGCGTTGGCCATGGTCGCGGCCTCGGCCGACGCCCGGCCGACGGATCAGTCGGTGGCGCTTTACGAGGAGCTGGCGGCGACAGCCCGGGCGGAGTTGGCGAAGCTTGGCGCGATCCTGGAGAAAGATGTCGCGGCGTTCAACGCCCTGGTCAGGGATGCCGGCGTCCCCGCGGTCGTGATCAAATAAAAATCGGGGGATACGCGGCATCCTTCATCCCGGCAACAACTATCCCGGCTCGGTCTGTTCGATGATCGGGTATTCGGAACGGCGCCGGGGCGCGATTGTTATGCTCAACGGCAACGGCGGGGAGGCGCCGGTCCTCGAATTTTGGCCGACCTCGGCTGTCTCGATAATCGTCCGGCGCTCAGCGGACGAGGAGCTTGAAGCCTCGGCCGTGGATGTTGCGGATTTCGACTCGGGGGTCCCCGGCCAAATACTTACGAAGACGGGAAATATAGACGTCCATGCTTCGGGAGACGAAATAACCCTGGCGGCCCCAGACGGCGGTCATGGCCGCGTCCCGTTCCAGGATCTCGCCCCTGTGCCGGGCGAAGAGCTGGAGCAGGTCGGCTTCTTTCTGGGTCAGGAGGCGCGCTTTCCCCTTCATCTCCAGCTTCCGGCTTTCGGTATCGAACCGGTAGGCGCCGCTGGCTATTGATTTAAATGGACGACAAAGTCCCGGATTTTTTCGTGAAACTCCTCCCTGTAAATCTGGGGCGCTGTGTGGCCGAATCCGACCGGCAGCTTGAACATTTCGGTTCCCGGAAGCCCGTTCATCAAGAGTCCGGCGTCCTGGAAATAGGGCTCGTCGTCGCTGGTCACGATCAGAATCTTCCCCCGCCAGCCGGTCAGCGCGCCCTCGGGCGGAAATCCCTCTTTATTGAAGGCGAAGGCGAGCTTCAGGACGTTGAACAGCTTGGCCCTGGTCCAATAGGTGTCGATCATCCTGACAAGGAGCTTCGAGGCGAATTTTCTGCGTTCCTGGACATCGGCCGGAATCGGGCGTTTGAATTCCGAGAGCCGGCTCAATTTTTTGCGGGCCATGATTTTCATGAGTCCCAGGGGAAGAACTTTCATCAGGGTTAGGGCCCAGACCTTGCTCCGCTCCGGGCGGGGGGCCAAGGTGTTGGTCAGAATCAGGCCGCTCGTCCGGGCGAAGTGTCTCCGGAAATAGGCTTGGGCGATGATCCCGCTGAACGATTGGCCGAAGACGACGGCCCGGTCGACTCCCTCGCGGTCGAGAACGAGATTGATCCCGCTCCCCATGTCCTCCGGGTCTTCAAAAGCCGAAATATCGACGACGATCACCCGGTGCCGATCCTTAAGGGCGAGAACAAAATCGTAGGCCAATTCGACGCCGCCCCACCCCCCGGCGAAGGTCAGAAGCGTCTTGCTTCCGGATCCGGCGGCGAGGTAGGGGACGGCCTTTCCGCCGAAATCCAGATGTTTCTCTTCGTGGGAAACGAGAAACGAGAGGAATCGGTTTGCTTCCTTCTCGCACGCTATGGCGATTTTTGCGATTTCTCTCGGATCGATCATTTCCGTTCATTCCCTTTCCGCTCTTTATGCCGTTGTCTTCGGACCTCATGAATATGAACGTTGACCAGGTTGATGTCAAGGCGTTGCCGACCGGGGGCGTATGGAACATGCGCGGCAACCGGGTATATAATGAGCTGGGGAAATTCTCTTGGCGGGGAGTTGCGAAGCCATGACCATCATCGACGTCGATGCAAGCCATGTCGCTCGGACGGGCTTTTTCTGCTACATGAGTAAGAAAAAAGCCCCCGGCTACGGACTCAAGTTCCGCTGGCTGGAGAAGCGGTTCGCCGAGAGGCTTCGGATCAAGATGCTCGAGCTGCCCGAACGCGGATTCATCGAATACCTCCCGGGCGAATACGCCTGGAGGGCGATCGAAGCCAAGGGATACATGGCCGTCCACTGCCTTTGGGTTGTCGGGAAGAGCAAGGGGAGGGGCTACGGCAAGGTCCTCCTGAACGCGTGTGTCGAGGACGCAAAGCGGGCCGGGATGAAAGGCGTGGCCATGGTTGCAAGTGAAGGCCCTTGGCTGGCCGGTAAGCGTGTATTGGAGAGGGCCGGATTCGAGTGCGTCGATACGGCCCCGCCGTCGTTTTCCCTGATGGTCAAGGTTTTCGGCAAAAACCCGAAGCCCCGCTTTTCCGGCGATTGGGAAAAGAAGGCGGCCCTATTCGGGAAAGGCCTGACCGTCATCCGGACCGATCAGTGCCCGTATATCGAGGATGCGGCGACCTCGGCCGTCGAGGCGGCCGCCAAAGCCAAGGTCAAGTCCCGCGTTGTCGAATTAAAAAGCGCCGCCGAAATTCGGGAAAAGTCGCCCTCGGCCTATGGCGCCTTCGGCCTGGTCTTCAACGGCCGGTTGATTTCCTATCATTATCTCTTGGAAAAAGACCTTTGGCCGCTTCTGAAATAAATCGAATCAGACCAATTCCCACCGTTCGAGAAGCTCCCGGTCGTCGAACAGCGTCCGGATGTCGGCATATGTCGCCGATTCACCGCTGCCCAGAACGATCGCTTTCCGGCACAGGGCTAGGGCCAGGTCGTAGTGGTGGGTGATGAGGAAGATCGTCTGGGCCAGTCCGGCCAGCGTGTCCTGAAGGCGCCTGGCCCCCCGCGCGTCCAGATCGGCGGTCGGTTCGTCGAGAATGAGGATCGAAGGCCGGCGGCCGATGCATTGGGCCAGGAGAACCTTTCGTTTTTCCCCGCTGCTCAATTCGGAGGGATGCCGGCCGAGAAGGCCGGCCAGGCCGAAGCGTTCGCCCAGCGCGTCGGTTGCGGCGGGATCCTTTCGGCCTTCGGCGGTTTTGACCGAAAACGCCAGTTCATCGTGAACCGTGGGCATCAGGAGTTGCGTGTCGGGATCGGCGAAGACGGCCGCGGCCGCTTTCCGGGCCGCCCGGGGATCGTCCCGGACTTCCCGGCCTTCGATTTCGAGGGAGCCGCGGTAAGGAGAGAACCCGAGGAGGGTCCGGGCCAGGGTCGTCTTGCCCGACCCGTTGGCTCCTAAAACGGCGATTCGCTCTCCCGGGGCGGCGGAAAATGACAGTCCGGCCGCGACCGTCTTGTCCCTTCGAAGGAGGGTCAGGTCATGCGCTCTGACGCAGGCGTTCACTCGCCCTCCAATCGTCCAGGGGCAGTTCCAAGGAGAGACCCCTGGCCTGGATGTGTTCATGCCGATAACGGAATTTCACTGCGGCGAAAATTACGAAGCTCTTGGCCGCATGAACGGTCAGCCCCAGCCGGACCCGGAAACCGCGCCCGTCGGCCCGGCTTCGGACCGTCCGGCGGATCTCGGAGGCCAGGCGGTTAAAGACCGCCAGGTCCGAGATCATAAGATAGATCATGGTCAGGATGTATCCCGGAACCCGGATCTTTTTCAAGGAACAAAGGACCTCGGTCAGGGTGAATATCATCGACGCGGCCAGGGCGGCGAGAAACGAGGCGTAGCCCCGTAGCGTCAGGATGGCGTAACGGCCGTAATCGGGGACCGAGATCCGCAGCGCGCTTTCGACCAGGCCCGAGAGGCAGAGAACGGCGAAGAAAACGATGAAAAGCCCGGCTCCCAGGCGGACCCGCCCACGGCTTCGGGGGCGGGCCAGAAAAAACGCCGTTCCCGCGGCGGCCGCCGGGCCGACGATCAGGGGCCCGGCGCAGAGCGCCGCGGCCAGGAGAATAAGGAGAAGAACCGTCTTGATCACGAGATCCTGTGCTTTCGGATGGCCGTGACGACCGCCGGGACGGCGGTGACAAGGAGAACCGTTCCGGGGAGGCTTTTCACCAGGCTGCCGAGGGAGAACACCACCCGGGGAAGGCGGAGGACCGTGGCCGCCAAATAGACCAGCCCGAGATAGAACGCGCGCTCGGCCAGGGTGGCGACGGCCGCGGCCAAGAAGACGTTGAGTTTCAATCGATGATGGAGAATCCGGTTGGCGGCCATGAGAAACGAGAGCTCAAGCATCATGATCGGACCGGTCGGCGGGATGGTCATGGGCGGCATTCCGGTTAGAGCGAACGAGATAGCCGGGACGATCACCGCCAGCGGCACCGCAACCCGGAAGGGGAGAAGGAACCCGGCCGCCGACAACGGGAGGAACATCGGCAGGAAGGCCGCCCCGAGGCCGAGCGCATGAAACAGGATCGGCAAGGCCAGGGCCGCGGCCCCGAGGACCGAAGCCAGCGAGACGTCCCTCAGCTCGACCTTCGCTTTTCCTTCCTTATGCATGAGGCGGCTTCGTCCCTTCGGAGAAGAAGCAATCCGCGTTTTCGACCTTGATGGAGACGAATCCGGCTTTCCGGTAATGCCCGGCAATCCGCTCGTCGGAAATGAGAATGTCTTCGGATACGACCCCCCCGGCGTTGCGGTGATGTTCGTTGAGGGCTTCACGGTTCATGGAGTGGCAGATGAACAGCCGGCCGCCCGGGGAGAGGTAGGAATGCGTCAGTCGGAAGACCGTCTCCTCGTTCCGGAAATGGGGAAAGGCGTTGAAGATCATGACCGCGTCGAACAGGCCGGGGAAGGAGATCGGTTGTTCGTAATCCGATTCGAGGATGCGCGCCTCGGGGTGCTTGGCCCGGAATTGCCGGACCATTTCCGGCGAGATATCGACGGCCGTGTAATCTCCGGCGCCGGCGGCCTGAAAATGGGGATACAGGACTCCCGTGCCCGCCCCGACGTCCAGGACCCGAAGACCCGGCCGGAACGAGGCGGCGGCGAAGATCCGGCCGATCGCTTCATGAAGGCCGGGCGTTTGGCAATCGTCCCAGGTCGGGGCGTGCCCGTCGAAAAAGCCGCCGAGAGGAGGACGGCTCACAGCCCGACCCTGACCCCGAAGTGGGCGTTCCGCCCGGGCATCTGATAAAGGCCCGCGGCGTTGCCGGAAAGGTCGGCGAAAATCCAATACGCAGCGCCCCCGATGTTGTTGAGTTCGGCGAACAGGCCGATCGTCCGGCTCAAGGCGAATTCGACCCGGCCGTTGACCAGTGTGTAGGAGGGGATGGGGAGCGTTTTCCCGTGGCCGGCGTAGTAATCGGAGACATGCTGTGCGGTGAGATAGGCCTGAAAGCGGCCGGAATGCCAGCGGATGTCGAAATCGAACTTTCGTCCCGGCCGGCCCTTGGTCAAGTCTCCCGTGTCCAGCAGGGAGACCGACCCGCCGAGGCGGAGCGCGGACGAGACCGCGGCTTCCAGCCCGATTTCCCCGCCGAAAAATTCATAGCTCCCGGTGTTGCGGAATTTGAAGGCCGGCTTCCCGCCGGGGTTGGGGACGGTTTCGATGAGGTTCGTCCCTTTCATCGTGAAGACCGCGGCGTCGAGGGTGACCGCCCCTGCGATCGTCTGCTTGAGGCCCAGCTCGAGGTTCCAGGATCGTTCCGGGAGAAGGTCGGGATTGGACGAGGGGAAGAGATAGAGCTCGTTGATATGGGGCGTGCGGAACCCCTTGGACAGGGTCGCCCGAAGGCTGGTCGATTCGCCCGCGTGGAAGACGAGCCCGGCCTGGGGGGACGCTTCCCAGCCGAACTGGGAATCGCGGTCCAGGCGGGCGCCGGCCGAGAGGATCCACCGTTTTCCGAGGATCAGCTCGTCGTGGACGTAAACCCCGACGTCGCTCTTTCTCCATTCGCCTTTCGGGGCGTTATAACTTTTCCCGCCGAAAAAGCGGGCGTCGAGCCCGAAGGACAACCGATGGCCGGCGCCCAGGGCGAGACTTCCCCGGGCGATCCCCCCGCGGTAGTGATCGCGCGAGTTCCAGCCGTCGGAGAAAATATGCCGGCCGAAATCGGCGTAGACCATCGCCGACATCTCCCCTCCATCCCATTTCCCGTCGAGGCTGAGGTCGGCCGAGCCGCGCTTGTAGTGGTTCCAGGAGAGCAGGGAGGGGAAAGCCTGGGGGCCGGGCTCGTCCTTTTTTCCATCGAAATACTTCGCCCGGAAGGAAAGGGTCAGCCCGGAGCCGAGCTCGTATCCCGCCCGGCCGGTGAAGGCCGTGCTGAAATAAGCGGAGGAAGGGACGTGCCCCTCGCTCGACATCCGGTCGGCCGTGACATGGTAGTCGAACTTGCCGAGGGCTGCACCGTGGCGGAGGTTGAGAGCGAATGTCTTGTAAGCCCCGTAGGCGGTCGTAACGTCCGTCTTGAAACCCGCCGCCGGCCGGCGGGTGATGACGTTGACCACGCCGCCCAGGGCGTCGGGGCCGTAGAGGACCGAAGAAGGGCCGCGGACGACCTCGATCCGCTCGACATTATCCAGGGGGTAGGCGTGGGTCACGGCACAGCCGAAGAGGCCCATTTTTTCCGGCCGGCCGTCGACCAGGACGGCGATCCGCTGGCCGCGTTGTCCGATTCCGCGGATCTCGATGTCGGTCCGGCCGAAATCGCCGGTCCGGTGGGCGAAGATGCCCGGAAGGCGGGTCAGGGCTCCGAGGGCGTTTGAGGGTCGGGCGGCCAGGATGTCCGTCTCGTCCAGGACGCTGACCGAAACGGAACAGTCCTTGACCGCTTTTAAAATCGGCGAGGCGGTGACGGTGACGTCGTGATGAAGGCGGACGGTTTCCTGCCGTTTTGGCTTGTCTTCGGTTTTATCCTTGTCGTTTCCATCCGCCCCAAGGACGGGGGCGAGAAGGCTTGCGAGGGCGAGGGTGAGGACAAGAGTCAGTCGCTTCATAGTCGCTCCTTGTCTCAGTAAGTAACACGAATCATATATTTAGTAACACGAATTTTCGTTGAATGCAAGGCCCCGGACCATTTGACGGAGGCGCGGCTTCGGGCATACGATAGGCCCATGACAATCCTTCTGGTCGAAGACGAAATGCTCATCGCCAGTGACACGCAGCGGGAGCTGGAGGAAGAGGGTTACACGGTTTCCATGACGACCTCGGGCTTGAAGGCCATCGCGTTCGTGAAGGACAGGGCGGCCGAGATCGACCTGATTCTGATGGACATCAACCTTGGGCGGGGAATGGATGGAACCGAAGCCGCCCGGGCCATCCTCGATGAATTCGATATCCCCATCCTGTTCCTGTCGTCGTACACCGACCGGGGCACCCTCGAGAAAACGCAGAACATTTCTTCCTACGGTTTTGTCGTCAAATCGGCCGGGACCCCGGTCCTCCTGGCCTCGGTCCGAATGGCGATCAACCTCCACGGCCTCCTTCAGGAGCTGCGGAAGCCGGAAACCGGGATGAAGTGGGAGGACGATGTCGAATCGTTGATGCGGCCGGCTGCGCTCAGCGAGAGCGAAGAGCGGGTCCTGAACGCGGAGGAAGACCTGAGGTCGGCCCTGGCCCAAAAGGACGTCCTGGTCCGCGAGATGCGGCACCGGATCAAGAACAGCCTGGCCGTCGTCTCCGGGCTCCTGGCCTTGGAAGCGGAAAACCTGGATCACTCAGGGTGCCGGGAGGTCATGCGGAAAACCCGAACGCGCATCCTCTCCATTTCGTCCATTTACGACCTTTTAAATCAATCCACCGACCCCTCGAGCGTCGACCTTTCGGCCCTGGCCGTTCGGTTGGGCGATTCTTTGACGAAATCGCATTCCGAACTGGGCCGTCGGTTTGTTCTGAAGACCGACCTTCCAGACGCCCGCCTGGACGCCCAGCGGGCCTTCCCCCTTGCCTTCATCCTGAACGAGCTGATCACCAATGCCCTCAAGCACGCCTATCCTACCGGCGGGAATGGGGGGGAGATCCGGCTCGTGCTCCGGAAAAACGAAGAGAAAATCGTTCTCCGGGTCGAAGACGATGGAGTCGGACTCCCGGAGGGGGTCGACCCGAAGACGGCCGGGACGACCGGGCTGTCGCTCGTCCGGATATTAGCCGAGCAGATCGACGCGGTCTGTGTTTTTTCCTCCGAAGGGGGGACGAAGGTTTCACTCGAGATGCCGGTTTAATCCGGATTTTTCACGA
>JAFGEN010000115.1 GCA_016931595.1 Candidatus Aminicenantota bacterium
CCAGAGGATCGCCAACGAGGAGTTCGCCCGTCTCGAGGCCGGGATCGAAACCCGCATCCTGGACGCGTTCCGCGCGCTCCCCGACGACCCCGCGCGGATCGACGCCGGGCGGATGCGCCTGCGCGGGCCGTCCTCCACCTGGACCTACCTTGTCAGCGACCAGCCGTTCGGGCTGTGGGTCTCCCTTCTCCACGGGAGCAACATAGGCGCCGCGGCGGTCGCCGCGGCGGCTTACGGACCGCTCTACCTGCTCCTGGGGATCGTTTCGCGCCTGGCCCGCATCAGGCGATCTCGATGTCGATCCGGCACTTCGGATCGCCGCGCTTGATGGAAGCGAGGAGCGAGACTCGGACGGACTTTCCGGTCAGGGCCTCATAGACGGCCTTGGTCCAACCCCGGGTGCAGTAGCAGTAGGTGGACGAGATCGGTTCCTTGAGGTCGGCGATGAAGTGACAAAAGCACTTCTCATAGGTCAAGCGAATCGTCCTTCCCTCGCGGGCCGCGTTCCCGGCGCCGATGTGCTTGCGCATCTCGGCCAGGAAGGCGTCGACGTCGCCGTTGAACGACCCGGCCCAGGCGGCCATCCCGCCCCGCGCGGCACAGGCGCGGCCGTTGGCTTCCTGGACGGCGATCCGCTCGGCCTCGGAGAGGTTCGCGTCCAGGTTGTCCATGAGGCTTCTGAGGTAGCCGTGGATCTGTTTCCTCAACGCCGCCTCCCGCTTCTCGACCTCGCCTGAGGCGACGGGGTCCTGGGCTCCGTCGGCCGGCCGGCCGGCCGCGAGCGACCCGAAGAGCGCCGCCAGGCCGCACGTCCCCCGCAGAAATTCCTTCCTCTTCATGCGTCGGATCCCGAAGGACGGACCTACCTGTTCCTGTTCAGCCAGTCCAGATGAATCTGGATCCCGACGCCCACGGTCAGGCCGTTGCTCGTGGATTTGTATTCGGACAACTGGTCGTCCCTGTCCGGATATTCATACTTGTATTCGTAGCTGTAGCGGCTGAAAGAATAACCAACGTAGTACTGGAGGCCGATCGCCGAATTGACGAAGTGCTCGTAGCCGAGCTGGACGCCGCCGCCCCAGTAGGAATAGCTCTCATAGCCGTAATCGTACTCGTAGCCGCTATTGGTCTCGTAATGACCGCCGTAGCTCGGGTATAGGGACGTGCTGATATAGGCATGGATATAAGGCATCCTCTTCGCGTTGGGCGCTCCCAGATAGTAGCGGACGAAGGGCCCGAGAGAGAGATAGACCGAGTGGGAGTTGCTCTTCGACTCGTAATCGGATTCCGTTTGGGTGTTTGAGCTCCGGTTGGAGTTGAAGCCGACCCCGAGATAGGCGCCCGCGACGAACTTGTCCGTGAAAAAGTAGCCGATCGTCGGCCCGATCCCGAAGCTGTAGCCGCTGCTTTCCGATTCGCTCCGGTTGGTCGAGGAGGAGCTCCCGCTCTCGGAGCTCCCGAAGCTCAGGCCGGCCGAGCCTATGGACGTGCCGATGAGCAGGTTCCCTTTCTTGTTCTGGGGAAAAGCCGAGACGGCCACAGCGAGAATGAGGACGGGAATCAGGATTCTCTTCATGTGTCACCTCTCCCTAAGCGATCGTTCTGGATGGATTATAGCACGACGGACGGAAAGCACCAAGAATGCCGGGGGCGGGAATCGAACCCGCACGCCCCTTACGGGGCGAGGGATTTTGAGTCCCTTGCGTCTATTGATGAGAAGAACAAGGCTTTTCAAGAAGGCGGCCGCCAATTTTATGGCCACGTGGTGGAACCCGCAAAGCTTCTCCTCCGACTGGTCCTTATGGTCATGACACCCAACGAAAGATGGATGCTTCATTTTTTGCTACCTTTTTTATATAAAAAAACGTATATATATATGCAACTTAAATTATGGAACTCTTTATAACGCCCTGGAACAACTCCTGAAAAAAGGTTATGTGAGAAAGATACAAGGCGGCACGACTCAGGATAGAATTGGCCGGCCCGGATTTATTGCAATATGACACCCGCTGGCAAAAAAGCCCTATGGGAAGCCCATGAGCTTCATACCACGATCTGGAAAACCATCCCTGATTTTGCGCAGAATGACAGGCCATGAACAAAAATAAAGAGAACCTTCCCAGTTTGGCCAGATGGATTCTCTCACGCCAAGATCATTATGAGATAAAATATTTCATAACCGGTGACTGCAGCGAGGAATATAAACAGATTGTTCGGCAGAAGGGAAAACCCAATGCCCTGCTCCGGATCTAGTGTCAGGTTCTTTGTTCGATCGTCCAGAGCTCAAAACGCTCTCTACTTTTTAGAGGAACCATGTTTATAAATTATCTCAAAATGACTTTAAGAAACATCAAGAGACACAAAGGATATTCTTTTATTAATATTGCCGGGCTGGCGATCGGACTTACCTCCTGTATCTTGATCCTTTTATACATAAATTATGAACTCAAATATGACAAATTCCACAAGAACTTCCCATATATTTATCGTATTTTGAAAATTCGGCCGAGCGGGAAATTCGATAATTCTACATCCTCACGATTAGCTCCAGCCTTAAAAGAAATATTTCCGGAAGTTGTTGCTGCCACGAGGGTCAATAAAATCGAGGGTGTAATTAGCGCCAATGGAAAAAGTCTCGTGGAAAATAGGATTTATTTCGTTGACCAGGATTTTCTAAATATTTTTAGTTTTCCTATTCTAACAGGAAATCCATCTTCAGCCTTGGCCGATCCCTTTTCTGTTTTACTGACTAAGGATACGGCCATAAAGTATTTTGGATACAAAGATCCTCTAGGCGAAACAATCAGCATATCGGATGAAGACATGTTTGATAAATTTTTAGCACCTTTCAATCGGCGGGACTACAAAGTTACAGGAGTTCTAGAAAATGCCCCTGAAAATTCCCATATAAAATTTGACTTTTTGGTGTCTTTCTCTTCAATGGACGCTCTCCGAGGAGAGAACTTCATGAAGGCAGGGGATGTTTATCTGGATAGAACTTATGTTTTATTATCTAAATATTGTGATCCCGCTTTACTGGGGAAAAAGGTCGAAGAATACATCCTTCAGGAAGAAGTTCAGACAAGATATTGTCTACAGCCGTTGGGGGACATCCACCTTTCTGGAAACCTCAATACGGAACTCGAGCCGAACAGCGAAACCAAATATATTTACCTGTTCTCGGCCCTAACACTTTTTATTATGATTATTTCCTGTTTCAATTACATTAGTTTGACAACGGCACGAACAGCCAATCGGGCTAATGAAGTCGTAATGAGAAAAGTTGTTGGCGCGGAGAGAAGACAGATCGTCTATCAATTTCTTGGAGAGTCGGGCATTGTCACGTTGATTGCAATTATTTGTTCAATTGTGTTCGTCAAAATAGCTCTGCCGTTCTTCAATTTATTGATAAACAGAGCCCTGAGTTTTGCTGACTTAATGAACAGCCATATGCTGCTTGTATTATTCATAATTCTGGTTTTTGTAGGTATAGGCTCAGGAATTTTTCCTGCTATTTTTTTCTCCTCTCTCAGGCCTATAAAAGTGCTCAAGAAATCATCGAACAGAGCGATCAAGGATTCTCCCTTTCTCAGGAATTCCATCTTAACAATTCAGTTTATTATCTCTACAGTTATGATTATCGCTTCATTAACCGTGTATCATCAACTTCACTATATGAGAAATAGAAACCTAGGCTATGACAGAAATCTTGTGCTTGCTGTCGATATCAAGGATGATAATCTTCGGAACAACTATACCCCATTCATGAATGAATTAAGACAAAGTCCCCGAATACTCTCTATAGCTGCCTCATCAAGTCTGCCAAATAATATTAGCACAAGCTACACAACGCGCTGGGAAAACATGGGGAATCTCCGTCCTTTCGATACTTACATGACTTTTGTAGATTCTGATTTTATTGATTTCTATGGATTAAAGATCACAAAAGGTAGGAATTTTTATCATGATTTCGGGAAAGAATCAAAGAATGCATATATTATAAGTGAAACGGCCAATAATCGACTGGGTTGGGATGATCCCGTAGGAAAACGAATAACGCTATCAGGAAGAGAAGGTGTTATCGTAGGAATTATTGAAGACTTTCATTTTCAGCCTCTACACAATAGAATTGAGCCTCTCGCATTAAGTCTCTATCAAGAAGGAATCAACTTTTTTCCGTACAATGGCATCGAATATTTCTCGATTAAAATTAGACCAAGGGATATTCCAAATACTCTATCTGCGATAAAAAAAATATTCAAGAAATATTCTCCTGATTATCCATTTGAATATTCTTTTCTTGACGACAATTTTGAAGAGTCCTATAAATCAGAAAGTAAATTAGGACAAGTTTTTACTTATTATGCCTTGATCTCAATATTCATAACCTGCTTGGGATTGTTTAGCTTAAATTCATTCACCGTAGAACTGCGCACAAAAGAGATTGGGATACGCAAAGTGCTGGGTTCTTCCATCCCGAGCATTTTTTTTCTTCTTACAAAGGAATCAGCCAAATGGGTATTACTGGCCAATATTATATCTTGGCCGATCGCTTATTTGCTCATGAACAAATGGCTTCAGAATTTTGCCTATCGGGCAGACATCGGAGTATGGACTTTTGTCTTGTCTGCCGCTCTCGTTTCAACCATTGCTCTATTAACAATAAGCTACCAATCGGCCAAAGCCGCCACAGCCAACCCCGTCGACTCGCTGCGGTATGAATGAATATTCCAGGGAGCTGTATAATTTTGCGATTGTTGACCCAAAGGTTCTTGGAACCAGCACGCCTTTGCAGCCCGTATAAGCTCCAGGGACGTTTCAGGGACGAGGCCATGCCGAAACAGACCAAATTTGTCTGTTTACGCCTGGCTTGGCCTAAATTGTCCTGTCAGCGGTAAGTCATTCGCTGCAAAGAAATTAGAGGCAAAGAGAATGCCGGGGGCGGGAATCGAACCCGCATGCCCCTCACGGGGCGAGGGATTTTAAGTCCCTTGCGTCTGCCACTTCCGCCACCCCGGCGGCGGGTTAAAATCAATATAACCGAATCCTGGCGCATTCTCAATCGATGAGCCGGGAAGGGATCCGGCTCCGTGAGGAACTGGAATAGCGCCTTCTTGAAAGGTGTCCTATCAGGCTGCTGGGCCATCGAGGAAAACGTCTCCTCTGCCAAGTTGCCGCCATCGCTATATTCTAGCCAAACGTAAAAAGCGGAACATAAAGAATTGCAGGAATTTCCTGCCCCAATAACCGGGAGAGGAATCGACGCATCGCGGCATCGCGGCGTCCCTTGCAGCCGCCTCGCCGTCACCGCCGCTCCAAGACCTGCTGCGCACCGGCTCTAGGCTCCTGAAACATATCCCCGGGCTGCCGCGTATATATATTTGTAAAACACAATTATATTGAACGTACACGGGATGAAAGGCATCAGTAAAGCCGAAGAGATGGTCCTCTTGGCCGTCTGGCGGCTGGGGGACGAGGCCAACGGCGTGACGATCAGGAGGCAGATTCTCAAGTCCGCCGGGAAGAACTACACTTACGGCACGCTCTACGGACTCCTGAGACAGATGGATCGCAAGGGCTATCTCCGAAGGGCCAAGGCCGAGCCCCTCCCAAAACGAGGCGGCCGGGCCAAATCTTATTTCAAGATCACGCCTTCTGGAACCCGGGCCCTAAAGGAGGCCATCGAGCTCCATCAACTCGTATGGAAAAATATCGACGCATTATCCCTTGGAAAGCCATGAGCTCAGCGAGATCGGACCGCCGAGATCCTCCCCGCTGGCCGGAACGGATCATCAAAGGACTCGCTTGGGCCGAGGATCGTCCCTCCATCATCGAAAATCTTCGAGAAGAATACGCTTATCTCCTTTTGGCGAAGGGCCCCAGGACTGCCGATCTCTGGGTGTGGAGCCACGCGCTCCGGTCCGTCGGCCCTTGCCTCGCTTACCGGAGCTATTGGAGGTTCGTCATGTTTGTGAACAACCTAAAACTGGTCTTGAGAGGGATCAACAGACACAAGGGCTACGCGGCCATCAACATCGCCGGCTTGGCCGTCGGCCTGGCCTCATTCATCCTCATCTCGCTCTGGATCGGCTACGAGACGAGCTACGACCGGTTTCATGAGAACAGGGCTGGATTGTATCAATGCGTGACGGAACAGCGCCTCCCAAACGGGGAACGCAGCCGGTTCGTCAACACCCCCGGAGCCCTGACTCCCTTCCTGAAAGCGGAGAGGCCCGAGATCCTAAACGCAACCCGGTCGGTCGAATGGATGGATTTTCTTCTCGGGACGACGGACAAGCGTTTCATCGAGAACATCCGGTTCGTCGATCCCGATTTCCTTAAGATGTTTTCGGTCGAGTTCACCGAAGGCTGCGCCGAAACGGCATTGTCCCGGCCGCATTCCATCGTCCTCACCCAGGAACTCGCCAAAAAGCATTTTCCGGAAGGCGAGGCCGTCGGCCGGGAGCTCGCGTTCGGATTGGACGGGAGCCTTCTCGTGACCGGCGTCATCAAGAGCTTCCCGCCCAACTCCTCTCTCCGTTCGCTCAGCCTCGTCCCGCTCGCCGCCTTAGAAGACCTGGGCTGGGACAACGACGAGTGGCAGAGCGGGAACTATCAAACATTCGTTCATCTTAAAGAAAAGACGGACCTCGAGGCGTTCCAGGCCCAGATCCTGGGCGTTTATGAGAGGAACGCCCCGAATTGGGAAAGTTCGGCACTGACCCTAAGACCGATCACCCAAATCCACCTGCACGACCTGGATGGAGGGGGGCCGATCCTCTATGTTGCCGTCTTCTCCGGACTTGCCATCCTCATCCTGCTCCTGGCCATGGTGAACACCACGAACCTCGCGACAGCCCGGTCCTTTCTCCGGGCGAAAGAGATCGGCGTGCGTAAGGCGGCAGGGGCCTTCAAGCGGCAGCTGACTCGGCAGATTCTTATGGAATCCGTCCTGATGGCGCTGTTTTCGGGTTGCCTCGCCGTCCCCCTCGCCTCCGCACTGGTCCCTGTTCTTAACCGATGGACCGGTGCCCGGATCGGATTCGCCTTTGACGTAAAGACGGCCCTTTTCGTCGCCGGCGTCGTCGTCCTGACGGGCGTTGCGTCCGGTCTCTATCCCGCCTTCGTCCTTTCTTCGATGAACCCCGTGCGGGCGATCAAGGGTTCCGTCAAGCCCGGGAAAAACAGCCTTCTCCTTCGCAAGATCCTGCTCGCCTTCCAATTTTCGTTGTCCATCTTCATGATCGTGGCCATGATCGGAGTGAACAGGCAGCTCAAGTACCTGAATGCCAAAGAACTGGGATACAACCGGAGCCAAATCGTTACCATGGATCTGGACGCGGAGATCTCCGGGTGCTATGAGATCCTCCAAACCGAGATGGCGCGAAATCCCCAGATCCTCTCCATGACCCGGTCGAGTTCGAACTTCGAGAGGCCGAACACCACGACGGGGGGGGCCGACGTGACCTGGGAGGGGAACGCCAGCGGCATCGAAATGCCCCGCGTTCACCTGATGCGGGCCGATCCGGAATTTGCCGAGACCTTCCAGGTCGAGATGGCCGAAGGACGTTTCTTCTCGAATGCATTCCCGAACGATCTCGCCGAGTCCGCCGTGATCAACGAGACGGCCGCGAGGACCATGGGATTGGACGCCCCGGTCGGGAAGCGGTTGTCGATATGGGACAGGCCGTTCAGGATCATCGGAGTGATCAAGGATTTCCACTTCTATTCCCTTCGCGAGGAGATCCAGCCCCTGATCTTCGTTCACCGCTATGCCGGCTTCCAGAGGATCTTTATCAGGATCGGCCCCCGGAACGTTCCGGAAACTCTAGAGTTCATCCGAAACGCCATCGGGAAGGTCGTGCCGGGCTATGTTCCCTCCCTGCGTTTTTTGGACGACAATCTCCGGACCATCTATCAGAGCGAGAAAAGGATGGAGACGGCGGCGAAATATTTCACCCTCCTCGCGATTCTCATCTCCTGTGTCGGGCTCCTCGGCATGACCTCCTTCTCGACGAAACAGCGCACCCGAGAGATCGCCATCCGCAAGGTCATCGGCGCTTCCGAGGGCCGGATCATTGTCCAGCTCCTACGGGAAACGCTGATCTCCGTCGCCGCGGCGAATATCGTGGCCTACCCCCTTGCTTATCTGGCCCTCCGGACATGGCTCCAGAGCTACGCCTACCACGCGACGCTCGGGATCGGAATGTTCGTCCTGGCCTCGCTCTCGGCCCTGGCGCTCGCCATCCTCAGCGGCGGGGGACACATCCTCAAGGCCTCTCTGGCCAATCCCGTGGACAGCCTTCATTATGAATAAAGCGCGCCTCGGCCGGCGGCGCTCATCATCCGTGGGTCCCGAGATTCGTTGCCGACCGGCTATTCGTTCCTGATGGAATCCACGGGGTTGGACGCGGCCGCCCGGAGAGCCTGTCCGGCGACGGTCAGGAACGCGATGGCCAAGGCCGCGGCTCCCGCCGCAGAGACGGCCGAGCCGTTCTTCGGCCCGGTACTGGGCGTCAAAGAAGCTGTCCAGGAAAAAGCAGTCCAGGGGCCGGGAAAGAACGATCTCTTTCCAAGCCCGCT
This sequence comes from Candidatus Aminicenantota bacterium, assembly GCA_016931595.1. Taxonomy (GTDB): domain Bacteria; phylum Acidobacteriota; class Aminicenantia; order Aminicenantales; family UBA4085; genus JAAZPG01. The sequence goes on from JAFGEN010000115.1 coordinate 8,584, forward strand.
CCAACTCCCGGAGCGTCGAACTTAAACGCTCGGTTTTCAACTTGACGACGAGTTGGCTCCCCTCCGTCCCCAGATCCAGCAGAAAAGGCTCAATCGCCGCGTGCGTCTTCCTTCAGCCCGCCCCACTTTTCGTCGCCGAAGAGACGGATATCCTTCAATCCCCGTTCGGCGGCCGCCGCCATCCAGCGCAGCGTGTCCTCGGTGCGGCCCGACTCGAGATATAGCTCGGCCAGACCGGCCGCCGCGTCGGCCTTTTTTTCACCGCCGGCTTCGTCCAGAAGCCGCGCGCACTCGATCGCCCGGTCGGTTTGCTTGGAGATCTTGAGGAGCGCCAATATCCATTCCAAATAGAATTCCCTGTCGGACTCTGTCTTGAGGCATTCGTCGGCGAAAAGGATCGCCTCTTTCACGCTACCGGCCTGCAGAAACTCACGGATGCGGGACGAGTTCTCGGTTTTGTCCGCCGCGGGCTTGGGAAGCTGGCTCCATGCGCCGAACGCGCACATCGAAAGAAGCAGGATGACCGATAACGGCTTCCCGGGCGCGACCTTGATAGGGTCACGAAACGGAATGTGCATTGGGACTCCTCCATTGCTTTTTTCATGCGAAACCACACAGAGATACTCATCGGAATCAGAAAGGTGACATCCCGCCTCGGAAACCGAGGCTTGGCAACCCCGTTCCGGACGACCCCGAAGGCCCGATGCTCTGCGTCCCGGACGCCGAAAATTATTCCGACATCCTTTTCCCGGTCGTAGGAGTAAAATAAAAAAAGAGGGATAGGATGCCCAGGACGAAAATCGTGTGCACGATCGGCCCCGCCTCGAGCCGGCCGGCCGTCCTGGAGCGCTTGATCCGGGCCGGGATGAGCGTCGCCCGCCTGAACTTCTCCCACGGGACGCGGGCGGAGCACGCCCGGATCATTTCCTCCGTCCGGCGCGCGGCAGACCGGACCGGCCGACCGGTGGCCATCCTCCAGGATCTTGCCGGGCCGAAAATCAGGATCGGGACAATCGCGGAGGGGACGGTCGAACTGCGTCCCGGAGCGTCGTTCATTCTGACCAGCCGGAAGGTGGCCGGCGACGCCGGAGCCGTTTCCATCAACTTCCCCGGCCTTGTCCGGGACGTCCGTCGCGGCGACGCCATCCTGTTGAACGACGGGGCGATCGAGCTCGAGGTCCTCAAGGTCTCGGGGAAGGACATCAGGTGCCGGGTCGTCACCGGCGGCCCGCTGAGCTCACGGAAAGGCGTCAACCTGCCCTCCCGGACGATCCGGGCCGGATGCCTGACCGAGAAGGACCGCAGCGACCTGGCCTTCGGCGTCCGGCGGGGCGTCGATTATGTCGCTCTCTCCTTCGTCCGGCGGGCCGCGGACGTGGTCCGAGCCAAACGCCTGATTCGTCGGCTGGGGGCCTCGATCCCGGTCATCGCCAAGATCGAAAAGCACGAGGCGCTCGATCAGATCGACTCGATCATCGCCGCGGCCGACGGGATCATGGTCGCCCGGGGCGATCTCGGCGTCGAAACGCCGCTCGAACAGGTCCCCTCCGTCCAAAAGCGGCTTATTCGCCGGGCCAATCTGGCCGCCAAGCCGGTCATTACGGCGACCCAGATGCTCCGGTCCATGACGGATAGTCCCCGACCGACCCGGGCCGAGGTCACGGACGTCGCCAACGCCGTCCTGGACGGAACGGACGCCCTCATGCTATCCGAAGAGACGGCCGTCGGGGCGTTTCCGGTCGAAGCCGCGGCGATGATGGCCAGGATCGCCGATGACGCTGAAGCGATCTTTCCCTTCGAAGGCTGGCGACAACGGTTCGAAGGCGAGCCGCAGCGGTCGAAATCCGTCCCCGAGGCGGTCGGATGCGCCGCTTGCCGCCTGGCCGCCGATCTCGACGCCGCGGCTATTCTCACTCTGACCCGGTCCGGCCGGACGGCCCGATTGATCTCCCAATGCCGTCCCCGGCCCCCGATCCTGTCTCTGACGCCCCTTCCGAACACCCGTCGGCGCCTGGCCCTGGTCTGGGGAGTCATCCCGATCCTGAGCGGCCATTTGAAAAACACCGATCGCCTGATCGCGAGGGCCTTGGCGACGGCCCGCGCGGCCCGCTTCATTCGGTCCGGCGATAGAGTGGTGGTCACGGCCGGCCTCCCAGCGGGAGAGACGGGAACGACCAACCTGATCAAGGCCGAGATCGTAACCCCCGGACGCGCCCGCCCCCAAACACGGCCAAAACGGAAACGGCCGGGTCAGGAAGAACGATGAAGCGATTCCTTGACATCCTAGCGGCGATACTCGTCCTGTGCCTTGCCGCGCCGTCGGTCTCTGCGCCGGAAGCCGATCCAGGAAAAGCGGCAGGGCCTTTCGAGCGTTCCGAGATCCGGACCGCAAAGCCACTCAACAGGGTTCTGTTGGAAGCTTTCAAGCGGATGAAGAAAGACGCCTCCAAGGAACAGGCGTTGAGGGCCCCCGATCCATGGCGCTCCATCGGCCCGACCAACATAGGGGGGCGGACGATCTCGCTGGCCGTCCACCCAAAAAATCCGAGGATTCTCTACGCCGGATCCGCCAGCGGGGGCCTGTGGCGGCTGACCCTGACCGGGAGCGGTTACGACAGCTACAGCTGGGAGCGCGTCGAAACCGGCTTCCCCGTCCTCGGCGTCGGCGCGATCGCCATCAATCCTAAGAATCCGGACATCCTTTATGTCGGCACCGGAGAGGTCTATGGATATGCCGGCGTCGACGGCGACCTCTTCGGCAGCTTTTGGATGAGGATTCGCGGCAACTATGGGATCGGACTGCTCAAGTCGACCGACGGGGGCCGAACCTGGACGCAATGCCTGGGCTGGACGCAGAGCCAGTCCCGGGGCGTTTTATCCTTGGCGATCGATCCCCACAGACCCGCGATCGTTTTTGCCGCGACCACCGAAGGCGTTTATAGATCCATGGACGCCGGACTCACCTGGAGCCGCGTTTTAGCCGTGATCATGGCCGTCGACGTGAAAATCGACCCCAACAACACTAAAAGTATTTTTGTATCCTGCGGCGATCTGGAATCCGCCGGGACGGGGATCTATAGATCCCTGGACGGAGGAGACAGCTGGACCAGGCTGAGGCAAGGACTGCCCGACACCTGGACGGGAAAAGCCAAGCTGGATCTTTGTCCCGGCTTTCCCAGCGTCGTTTATGCCGATGTCTGCAACGAGTGGGAGAGGGTCGGGCTCTACGCGAGTCAGGACAACGGGGACTCTTGGCAGTTGATCTCCGCCATGACCGGCGTCGATCTGACGGAAAACCAGGGCTACTTCTCGCACTTCGTAAGGATCAACCCCGTCAACAGGCTCAAGGTCTTCGTGGCCAAGGTGGGCTGTCAATACTCCGTGGACGGCGGAAGGACGTTCCTGGGGACAGATTTGGATATCTACGATTTCATCAACGATCCCACCAAGCCCCACGTCGATATGCACGCGTTCGCCAACCACCCGCACGATCCCGATCTGTTCTTCCTGGCCTGCGACGGCGGCGTCTTCGTCACCGAGGACGGCGGGATCACTTTTAAGGGCCTGAACGATGGTTACGTGACCACACAGTTCTATCCAGGGCTGGCCGTCTCCGACGCCGACCGGAACCTGGTCGTGGGCGGCATGCAGGACAACGGTTCCGCCGCCTATCATGGGCAACCGGATTGGCAGCTGAACGTCACCCTGGGCGACGGCGGCCCCGCGGCCATCGACCCCGCCGACAATGCCATCATCTATGCCTCCTCCCAACGGCTCAGGATCCAGCGGTCCGACACGGGATTCGCCCGGACCGATGATTGGCAGTACGCCACACCGTTCCTGATCGGCGATCCGGCCCGCCAGCCCCACGGGAGGCAGGAATCGGTCGCGTTCATCGCCCCTTTCGTCCTGGCCGAACACGACAAGCTCTATGCCGCCACCTGCTACGTTTACCGGTCCGAAGACGGGGGGCGGACCTGGATGGCGACCAACGGCGACCTTCCGCTGAACGGTCTCCCGGTCGTGGCCTTGGCCGTGTCTCCGTCCAACATGGATTTCGTCTATGCCGCCACCGCGCCCTACAATCCGGCCGGAGTCAGGCCGGACCTGTTCGTCACGAAGAACGGCGGCCGCACCTGGACGAACGTTACGGCCCATCTCCCCGGAAGGTACATCGTGGACATCGCGGTCTCCCCGGCCAATCCCGACATCGCCTATGTCGCTCTTTCCGGTTACGGCGGCTCCCCTCTCTACAGGACGCGGGACGCCGGCTCGAGCTGGAAGGACGTGGGCTCGGGCCTGCCCGCTATTCCGACGAGCGCGGTCGCCGTCGACCCGCAGGACCACCGGATCGTCTATGTCGGCAATGATCTGGGGGTTTGGGTGTCCACCGATTTCGGCCGCTCCTGGAGCGTCTTCAGGATGGGACTGCCCGAGACGGTGATGGTCATGGACCTAGCGATCTCGAAGGAGACCCGCCTGATCCGGGCGGCCACGCACGGGAACGGCGTTTACGAAAGGACTCTCCTGCCCCCGCAAAGAAAAGACGTCGGGCCTAAGGCCGCTTTGAAGGCGGGCAACAGTCTGCGGATTGAAGGCAAGGACGGACGATCATGAGGCGGGCCGTCATGCTCAAGACCGTCTTCGTATCGGCCTTCCTGGCGACCCTCCCCTGGACCGCCTGCGCCGGACAGGATGAGAAGATTCAAGTCGCCTTGAGCGGAGGGATGGTTCATATCCCGGGGTCCGGCTCGAAGGAAGACTATCGGTTGGGCGAGAACGATTTTCCGGTGACGCCGGCCCGCTCCGAATCCTGCCTGGGATTATCGGCATCCTACCCCCTGTCCGCGAAAACGAGGCTCGTGCTGGCCTGGGATCATCTGTTTAACTCCAGGATCAGGCTCGAAGACCCCCTGGACGGCGACACCGTGGACATTAAGACGGCAAGGCAGTCGTTTCTGTCGTTCAGCCTGCGCTATCAAAGCTCCAAGAACGCGTTTCGCCCTTACCTCAGCGGCGGGATCGGATGGAACGTCCAACGGCCTGAAGCCCAAAGCGTCTTGACCGCCTATGGCTACCGGATCGATCTGCGGAACATTGAAACGACGTCCGCGTTCTTCGTTCAACTGGGCGGCGGACCCGACGTCAGGCTGGGTTCGTCCTTCGGCCTGAGGCTGGATCTCCGCATCATCTATCTTTTCCGGGACGCCAAGCCGAACGCCGACTTCGTGACCGGCTTGGGCGTCTACGTCCTCCTCAGATGAGCCGGGCCGGTTTCATTCGTCGACGGCGCCCGCCGCGCCGCTCCCGACGGGGACCGGGAGGACCTTGGGGAAATGGCCCCCCGGATTCATGAGCGTTCGCAGCTTAACGGCCTCCGACGCCGACCGTCAAAAACAGGATCGAACAAAGCTCTTCGAGCCTCTGGGGACGGCGGACTCCATGTTCGACCTACGGCCGCTGGCGGCGACCAAAGACCGGGCGTTCCAACACTGGGTGAACGAGGCGGAGGAGGACAAGCGTCCGCCGTTGCTCTATCCCCATGATCGCCTGCGGCGGGTGCTACTCCACTATCGGGGATATGACGAGAGACCTACGGTTCCATCTCAACAAGGGCCGGCCGGACCCGGCTGAGCGGCAAAGCGATTTTCCGCATGGTGAGGGACATCGCGGCCGCTACGACTCCCCGGCTCTCGACTAGCCGGAGTGGCGAAAATACCTCGCGTCTCAGACGCCTATTTTTTGCGCAGGATTTTCAGCCGCACGACGGCATGGGCGTTCTCCGGGTTGAGCTTCAGCGACCGTTCGTAATTCTGGACGGCGGCCTCGGCGTTCCCCTGCCGTTCCAGCGCTTCGGCCAAGCTGTCGTAGACGTTCCACGATTGAGGGTAGAGATCGACGTTGAGCTCGAAAACCTTAATCGCCTCGTCCAGCCGATTCAGGCCCAGCAGGGCGTATCCGAAAGCATTGAGGCTCTCCTCACTCACTTTCCCCGTGTCGCTGGCGGCGGCCTTTCGGGCGATATCCAGCCCGGCTTCGATATCGTTCTCGGAAGCGGCCCGGACGATATCGAAAATCGGCGAGTCCAGCGGATCGTATTCCTTCATGATGTCCGTCGCAAAAACGGGGTGGGAATTTCCGAAAAAGCGACGGGCGAATTCTTGGGCCGGGCTGAGGCCGAAATAGCCGTTGGCAAAATAGACGAAACCGGACCGCGTCTTCCGGTCGATCAGGAAGAAACATTTGAAATTTCCGTTGTCTCCCCAATGCCACAGGTATTCGCGCCCCCCGGCCGTCTCCAGCCCTAGCCCTAGCCCCCAGCCGACGCCGGGCGCAACGACCGTCTGCTCGGTCAGCATCTCCCGGCGCAGGCCTTCGGTCAACCCCCGTCCTTGGAGGACGGCGGCCAAAAAACGGGCATAATCACCGGACGTCGTATGCAGGCTGGCCGCGCCGTTGGCGCTCGAGGGCTTCCGTTTGACCGCCGCGGTTCCGAACAAAGTGTGCGGAACGGCCGTGCTCGTCTCGTACTCGGGAATCCAGACATACGAGCTGGAGGTCATCCCCAGGGGAACGAAGACGCGCTCCCTGACGAACTCGTTGAGCGGCCGGCCGGCGATCTGCTCCACGACCCTTTGAAGCAGAACGAAGCCCTCGCCCGAATAGCCGAACCGCGTGCCGGGGTCGGCGATGAGCGTCAGCCGGCCGCCCCGCCAGTTGGGGAAGCCGCTGCGATGGGACAAGACCATGCGCGGCGTGATGCCGCGGACGCGATCATCCTCGATCTTTCCGCGGAAAAACTCCCGCTTTAATACTTCCTCGGACGCCTGGGCCAGGAGGGGCCGATCCAGGTCCAGCCGGCCCTCGGCGACCAGGATCAAGGCGGCGTAGGCGAGAACGGGCTTGCTGAGCGAACAGGCTTCGAAGACCGTCCCTTCGGATACGGGATCCCGGATCGTCCGGTTCCCGGTTCCGTACGTCCGGGCGGGTTCGACCCGCCCATTGGCGAGGATGGTCAGGCTCAATCCGGGGACGCCGGCGCGATCCATGGCCCGCAGGACGAACGCATCGAAATCCCCGCTCGGCGAAAAGAAGCGGCCGTCGCGGCAGCCGGCCGCGGCCAGCCAGCCGAGGCCCAGGCAGACAACCAGCCTAGCGCGGCGTAGACGGGCGCTTTTTGTCATGGAGCATCTCTCCGATATCTCGTTAGTTATTACGCGCGCACGATCTCAAAGGTTTCTCGCGCGTAGCGCCGGATCGGCCGGAACGGCCGGTCTAGGGCCTGCCCGTCCGTTCCGCCCGGGCCTTCGCCACGATATCCCGAGCCTCCTCGAGCAGAACGGGCGTGCTGTAGACGATCCCGTCCTTGATCGTC
>JAFGEN010000116.1 GCA_016931595.1 Candidatus Aminicenantota bacterium
CCGGCTCAACGCCCTCGGCTTGCCGGGGGTGAAGTTCCGGGAGCAATGGTTCACCCCGACGTTTTCAAAGTTTCAGGGAGAGCGGTGCGGCGGCTGCCAGATTCATGTCCTCGACCGGGACGCCTACCGGCCCGTCCGGACGACTCTCCATGTGATTGCCGCCGTCCGAGGCCTCTATCCCGACCGTTTCGGTTTTCATGCAGATTATTTCGACAAGGTCATGGGGACGGCCGGGGTTCGGAAGGCCCTGCTGGCGGGGGTCCCCGTCGATGAAATCGCGGCCGGATTCGAGGCCGGCCTTCGGGCGTTCGAAACGCTCCGAAAACCGTTTCTCCTGTACTGATTGTCAAAAGCGGCGGGTTCCGATACAATTCCACTCTTCCGTAAAAGTTCCATGATCAAGAGACCGTCTGATCGAACGTCTTTCAATCGCCAACACCCCTGGAGTCCGCAATGACCTCGACGTCCCGGTTTCCCTTTGCACTGTCCAACCCGCTTTCGGCCTTCCTTGACAAGGAGCCGAACGAGTTCACTCGGGCCGACCTGCTCAAGGTCATCGAACAGAAGGGCCTCGAACGGATCACCTTTCATTATACGGCCCTCGACGGACAGCTCAAAGAACTGAAACTGCCGGTGGCCGACGCCATCCAGGCCGAGACGAACCTGGCCGAGGGCGAGCGGGTGGACGGATCCTCGCTTTTCAAGGGCATGGTCGAAACGGCCATGTCCGACCTGTATGTGGTGCCCGTTTATTCCACGGCTTTTCTCAATCCGTTCGACGACCGCAGCCTGGATTTTGTTTGCCGGTACTTCAACAAGGACGGCGCCCTCGCTCCCTTCGCCCCCGACAACATCCTGGCCCGGGCTTATGACCTGTTCCGGAAGTCGACAGGGCTGGAACTGAGGGCCCTGGGCGAGATCGAGTTCTACCTGCTCAGCGAAGGCAGCCGGGAGATCTTTCCACCCCGACACCAGAAGGGTTATCACAACGCCCCGCCCTTCGCCAAGACCGGACTGATCGCCAACGAGATCCTCCGGCGGATCACCCAGATCACCGGCGCAGTCAAGTATGTCCACAACGAAGTCGGTTACGTCGACAGCGTCCGGAGCGAGATGCCGGAAATCCGGGACAAGCGGGCCGAGCAGCTCGAGGTCGAGTTCCTTCCTAGGCCGGTCACCGAGGCGGCCGACGCCACGGTCATCGGCCGCTGGCTGGTCCGCAACGTCGCCTGGCAGCACGGCTGCGTGGCGACCTTCGTCCCAAAACTCGAGGAAGGAGTGGCCGGCACCGGGCTTCACTTCCACCTGGAGCTGCGGAAAGACGGACGGAACATCATGGCCGGTCCGGACGGCGCTCTGACCGCCGAAGCCCGGCGCCTGGTCGGCGGCCTCTGCCGTTACGCCGAGTCGCTGACCGCCTTCGGCAATACGACATCATCGGCCTACCTCCGCCTCGTCCCCAACCAGGAAGCCCCGACGTACGTCTGCTGGAGCGACCTCAACCGGAGCGCGATGATCCGGGTGCCGCTGGGCTGGAGCCGCAACCGGCATCTGGCCCGGGCCCTGAACCCGGCCGATACGGCCCCCTACAATTCTTCCGACAGCCGCCAGACGGTTGAAATTCGGACGCCCGATGGAAGCGCTTTGATCCACCTTCTCCTGGCCGGTATCGTCATGTCGGCCGATTGGGCCTTCCAGAAAGACGGGGTGTTCTACGGGAACGGCCCTCGGCCCGAGGACTTGGCCGAAGCCCTCTACGTCAAGGGCGATATTTTCGCCGACAAGGACCGATTGTCCCGCTTGACTTCGCTTCCCTCCAGCTGCGTCGCCTCGAGCCGGATTCTTTTACGAGACCGGGCCCTGTACGAGCGGAAGGGGGTCTTTCCGCCGAGCGTCGTCGATTTCGTAGCCCGTCTCCTTCAAAAAGAGAATGACGAGCTGATGAACAAAACCCTCGATGCCCTTCCGGCCGACGACCGGCTGGTCGAGATGCGGAAGATCATGCACAAGGACCTCCACCGACATTGAAAATCAGGAGAGGGGACGGTCGATGACCATGACGCCGCTCGAACGCTGGCTGGCGGTCCTTCGCCGGGAACGGCCGGACCGCGTTCCGATGGATTACTGGGGAACGAACGAATTCACCTGCCAGCTGATGGCCCACCTGGGATGTTCCTCCAAGAGGGAAACGCTCGAGAGGCTCCATGTCGATTTCGTTGTCAAACCCAAGGCCGTCTACGTCGGCCGACCTCGGCCCCGGGGAGTGGATCCGTTCGGCTGCCGGCATGCCTTCATCGGAAACGAAGCGGGCGTTTATGAGGAATGCGTTTTTCATCCCCTGGCCGAATTCTCAACCCCGGAGGAAATCGAGGAGAAATACGAATGGCCGAGCCCCGACTGGTGGGATTATTCGACGATCGCCGGCCAGGTCGAAAGCTTCGGCGATTATCCCGTCCAGGGCGGCGGGTCCGAGCCGTTCCTGATCTATAAAAATCTCCGCGGACCCGAACAATCCTTCGTCGACCTCGTCGAAAATCCCGGCCTGGCCCACTACATCCTGGACAAGCTGTTCGACCTGGCTTACCAGGACACGGTCCGTGTCTTTGAGAGCATTCCCGGAAGGGTCAACCTGTGCTACATTGCCGAGGACCTGGGCGACCAATCCGACCTGATGATCTCCCCGCGCCACATCCGGGAGTTTCTCTTGCCCGGGATGCGGCGGATGGTCGCCGTGGCCCATCAGGGCGGGGCGTTTGTCTTCCACCATGACGACGGGAGCATCCGCCGGATCCTGCCCGATCTCGTCGACCTGGGCATCGACGTCCTCAACCCGATCCAGTGGCGCTGCCCAGGAATGGAGCGGGTCGCCCTCAAGCGCGATTTCGGTGAAGCGGTCGTGTTTCACGGCGGAATGGACAACCAGATTACCCTGCCGTTCGGCTCGGAGGAGGACGTCCGGATGGAAGTCCGCCTGAATCTTCGAATGTTGGGAAAGGGCGGCGGTTACATCCTGGCCCCCTGCCACAACCTCCAGGGCAACACCCCGGTCGAGAACGTCGTGGCCATGTACGAGACGGGCTACGAAGAGGGCCAGGTCTTCTAACCCGACCGGCGGGATTCGAATTCCGGGGCGAGCCGTTTCCACAAGGCGTTGAATCGGTCCTGTCGTTCGGCATAGAGGCCGCGATGGCCCGGATGAGGCTCGACGGCTTCGCCGGATGTTTTGACCAGAGCCCCGGCCAGCGTTTCGATTCCGACCTTCTCACCGCGTTCTTTCCGCCAGGTCCAGATCGCCTGAAGGGCCGCCCCGAATGCGGCTCCCTCCGGCTCGGCCAGCGTGACGACCGGGGCCTGGAAGATGTCTGCCGCCAATTGGAGCCAGAACAGGCTCCTGGAGGCGCCGCCGGTCGCCCGGATTTCGGATGGAACGATCCCAAGCGCGCGGAGGCGGCCTAAACCATACCCAAGATTGAGGAGCGTTCCTTCCATGACCGCCCGGGTCATGGCTGCGGGCGTGAAATTCACCCGGTTCAGCCCGAAGAAAACAGCCGAGGCGCCGGGCAGGGCCGGAACCCGCTCCCCGTCGACGAACGGCAGGAATATCAAGCCCGAAGAGCCGGCCGGCGCCCTGGCTGCCAATTCGTCCCGGGCGGCGTTATCGAGCCCAAGAACGGATTTCCAGAGCTCGGTGACATTGGTGACATTCATCGTACACAGGAGCGGGAGCCAGGCCCCGGTGCCGTCGCAGAATCCGGCGATCTCGCCACGAGGGTCGACCGAAGGAACGGGAGAGTAGGAATAGATTGTCCCCGAGGTCCCAAGGCTGACGGTGCAGATTCCCGGCGAGACATTCCCGGTGCCGATCGCCCCCATCATGTTGTCGCCGCTCCCCGCGGCGACGAGAACGTCCCCCAGGCCGAACGATTCAGCGAATTCGTTTTTTACCCGGCCGACCGGCTCGGAAGGAGGATGAAGGGGCGGAAGACAGGCCATGAGACCGGGATCGACGGCCGCGGCCGCATCCGGACTCCACACCCGGTTCCGGATATCCATCAGGCCGGTTCCCGAGGCATCGCCGTATTCCATGCGCCGTTCGCCTGTGAGAATGAAGTTGAGGTAATTGTGAGGGAGGAGGACGGTCCGGAGCCGGGCGTAATGTTCCGGTTCGTGCATTTTGAGCCAGCGGATCTTGCCGGCGGTGAAGCCGACGGCCAGGCCGATCCCAATCTTTTCAAGAACGCCGGCCGGTCCGCCCAGGGCCATGATGATCTCCTGGGTCTCGGCGACGGTCGACGTGTCGTTCCAAAGCTTGGCCGGCCGAATGACCCGCCCTTTCTCGTCCAGGGGGACGAAACCATGCTGCTGGCCCGAAACGCCCAGGGCGACAACCTGTTTCGGGTCGGAGTCGGTCAAGGCCTCTCTCAAGGCGTTGTTCATGGCCGAGACCCAGATGTCCGGGTCTTGTTCGCTCGCTCCCGGCGGCAGGCCGGGGACCGAGTCATGCGGGGCCCGGCCCCGGCCGACAACTCGGCCGGAATCGACGTCGACCACCACCGCCTTGACCCCCTGCGTGCCGCTGTCCACGCCGATCACTGTTGCGCCCATGACAAAGACCCTCGTCCTTGGAGTATAATGCATCCATGGCACCGCCGCAATTCATCGGCATCTTCAACGACGTGATCGGCCCGGTCATGCGGGGTCCCTCCAGTTCCCATACCGCCGGGTCCTACCACATCGCCTCGACCGCCCGCATGCTCCTGGGAGAACCGCCCGTCCGAGCCGTTCTGACCTTTGACCGGAACGGGTCGTATGCCGAAACATACCACACCCAAAACGCCGACCTGGCCTTCGCCGCCGGATTCCTGGGCTGGGACCTGATCGATCGACGCTTTGATCGGGCCTTGGAATCGGCCCGAGCGGAAGGACGTTCCTTCCGTTTTCGGAAGGGGATTCTGGAAAAGGCGGACCATCCAAACATGGTTCGCCTCGAGATCGAGGGCCGAACGGGACGCCGCCTCGACCTCCTGGCCAAATCGACCGGAGGCGGATCGTTTTGGATTGTCGAAATCGAGGGGCGTCCGGTCCATGTCGACGGAAAAACAGATGTCCGCCTGAGAGTGAATGGTCCGGATGGAACAGTTCTGCGATTATCTTCCAGCCCCGTGTTCTATCCCAGAAAGGGCGAGCCGCTTTTCCTGAGCGCAACGGACGCTGTTCGCTATGCCCGGCGGAAGGGGATCTCGCTCGGCGAAGCGGGGCGTCTGTACGAATCGGCTCTTCTCGGCCTTTCCGTTTTGAAAGCCGACGAAGAGATGGAACGGCGACTGAACATCATGAAGGAATCCATCCGGGCGGGATTTTTGACCGGATCCTCAGGTTTGAAGCAGCTCCGACCGTCCGCCCGAAAAATTCTGGAAGAGGAAAAGAAAAACCGGCTTCCGGCCGGCGGATGGCCGGCCAGGGCGGGAGCCAGGGCCCTGGCGGTGATGCATGCGGCCAACAGCGGAGCCGTGATCTGTGCCGCCCCGACCGGCGGATCCTCGGGCGTTATCCCGGCTGTCCTGTCGACTCTGGAACAGGATTTCCATGTCGGCCGAAAGGCCTTGGTTCGAGCCCTGTTTGCCGCCGGGGCGGTTGGGGCGGTGTTTGCCCGCCGGGCGACGTTCGCCGCGGAAGTCGCCGGCTGCCAGGTCGAAATCGGGGCGGCCGGGGCGATGGCCGCCGCGGCTGTCGTCGAGGCCCGGGGCGGTTCGGCCGCGGAGGCTTGCCATGCGGCCGCCGTCTCGCTTCAGAATACCATGGGCTCGGTCTGCGACCTGGTCGCCGGCCGGTGCGAGATCCCCTGCCACACCCGAAACGCCGCCGCGGCCGCATCGGCTTTTCTCTGCGCCGACCTGGCCTGCGGCGGATACGGCAATCCGATCCCCCTGGATGAAACAATCGACGCCTCGCTGGCCTCGGGCCGAATGCTGCCTTCGGAGCTTCGAGTCACCTCGCGCGGAGGACTGGCGGTCACTCCGTCGGCCCGGGCCCTCGGCCGAAAACTCCAACAAGACAAGGAGAAATCAAAATGAACATTCATGAACTGATCGCTTCGCGCCGGACGATCCGGCAGTATCAGGACAAGGCGGTGTCACGGGCTTTACTGGAAAAGATCGTCGACGCCGGCCGGCTTGCGCCCTCGGCGGCCAATCTCCAGCCGCTGGTGTTTATCGCGGTCGATGACCCGGACATGCGGAAGCGGGTGTTTTCCAGCCTGAAATGGGCGGCCTATATCCAGCCGAA
>JAFGEN010000117.1 GCA_016931595.1 Candidatus Aminicenantota bacterium
ATCCGCCTTTTATTTTTGTCGGCCGTTTTGGCCGCGGCCGGCTGGTTCGGGTTCGTCAAATTCGAATTTCAGAAGCCCGAAATCCGGCCGGCCGATGAATCTCCCTATTTCGGCCGGGAATTATCCTTCCGGGCCACCGACCGGAGAAGCGGGTTGTCCGGCGTCCGGGTCGAAGCGGTCCAGGCCGGAAGAACCATCGAACTCTTTTCCGAGGAATTCCCCGAACCGCTTCCCTCCGTGGTCAAAACCATCGCTCTCCGGCCGCTTCCCGCCGGCTTGACCGACGGCGATGCGCTCCTCCGGATTTCGGCCGAAGACCGGTCCTGGAACGGCGGCAACAGGGGTGTCTATGAAAAACAGATGGTCATCGATACCCGGCCGCCCAGAATGGCCGTCCTCGGCGGCCCGCCCTCCATCAACCGCGGCGGGGCCGGGGTGATCGCCTTCGAGGTCGAGGAGGGGGCGGTTTTAGCCGGAGTCCAAGTCGGCGAACGATTTTTCCCTGGGTTCGCCGAGGGGCCCGGCCGGTTCGTGGTCTTGTTCGCCCTGCCTTTGGATGCGCCCCGAGACGTTCCCTTTTTTGGAGTGGCCGATGATCCGGCCGGCAACCGGACGAACGTCGCGTTCCGGCCCGCGGTTAAGCCCGGCGTGGAAAAGAAGGACCGGATCGCCATTACAGACCGGTTTCTCTCCGGCGTCATTCCCTATTTCCGCAACCAAGACCCCGCCTTGAAAGGAACCGACCTCGAGGTTTTCCTGACCGTCAACCAGGCGCAGCGCCTGCTGGATTACCAGAAGCTGGAGCTTCTCTGCCGCCGGAGCGAGCCCCGGCGGCTCTGGTCCGGCCCCTTCCTTCGCCTCCCCAAAGCCGCAACCATGGCCTCGTTCGGCGAGCGACGGTCGTATCTCTATAACGGCAACGTCGTCGATGAACAGGTTCATCTCGGCGTGGACCTGGCCTCCACGGCCCGATGCCCCGTCCCTGCGGCCAATGCCGGCCGGGTGGTGTTCACCGGCCCGCTGGGCATCCATGGTGAAACGGTCGTCCTGGATCACGGACTGGGCTTGTTCAGCATGTACAGCCACCTGAGCCGGATCGACGCGGCCGTCCCGGACGAGGTTCCCCGCGGGGCGGTTCTCGGCCTGTCGGGGGCGACGGGAATGGCTGGAGGCGACCATCTTCACTTTGCTGTCCTCGTTCACGGTGTCTTCGTCAACCCGGTCGAGTGGTGGGACGGCCATTGGGTCCGGAACAATATCGAATCCAAACTGACGGCGGATGGGCGATGAGAGAATCCGGTCCGATCGGCGTCTTCGATTCGGGATACGGCGGCCTGACCGTTTTCCGCGAGATCGCCGCCCGGGTCCCGGAATATGATTTCCTGTACCTGGGCGACAACGCCCGGACGCCTTACGGGACGCGGTCATTCGAGGCGGTTTACCTTTACACCCGGGATGCCGTGCGGTGGCTCTTCGACCGTGGCTGCCGGCTGGCGGTGCTGGCCTGCAACACCGCCTCGGCCAAGGCCCTCCGCACGATCCAGCAGAAAGACCTTCCCGTCCTCGCCCCCGAGCGCCGGGTCCTGGGCGTCATCCGGCCGGTCACCGAACGCCTCGGCGGCCTTTCGCGAAGCGGCCATGTCGGCCTGTTTGCGACGACCGGGACCGTCCGGTCGGAATCCTACCCCATCGAAATTCACAAGTTTTTTCCGGACCTTGTCGTCGTCTCTGAAGCCTGCCCCCTCTGGGTTCCGCTCATCGAAAACGGCGAGCTCGACGGTCCCGGGACGGAGCATTTTGTCCGACGGCATGTCGATTGTCTTCTGGCCCGGGACCCCGAAATCGACACGATCATCCTCGGCTGCACGCATTACCCGTTGCTTTCGGACGTGATCGCCCGTTTTCTCCCGCCGGGCATCCAACTGGTCTCCCAGGGACCGATCGTAGCCGAATCACTGGCCGATTACCTCCTTCGGCATCCGGAGATCGACGCTCTCTGCCGACGGGGAGGCGGAAGGGACTTCTTCACGACCGACGACCCGGAGGATTTCGACCGGCGGGCGGCCCATTTCTACGGCGGCCCGGTCTGTTCGGAAAAAACCGACTTTTAATCTCCGTTAAAAACTTTCCAGGTTGCCCATCCTTGGATTGACGGCCCTGCTCATCTTCGACCCGAAGGAGTAGGACAGCCCCAGGGAAACATAATAATCGTAGGTTGTGGACAGTTGTTTCAACCGGAGAAGGATTTCATCCTTCGTCAGCTCGCCCTTGGCCAGCGACAGTTGATCGTGGATCCTGGAATAGCTGCCGCTGGCAAAAACCGAAAACCCCTTCCAGATCCGGATGGAACAATATCCGTCGATCGTCAGCCGGTACTTGCCCGCGTCATGGAAGTAATGGGAGCCGTAGACGGCGCCATATGCCGAACCCCACGGCTGGGTGGCCTCGAAAAAGACCGTCAGGGACTGGCTCCAGAGCCCTTCGGACATTTTGTCGTAGATGGTTTTTTCCAGGTACCGGTTGTAGTTGTAAGTCAGGCGGTAGAGAATCGTCCATTCCTTCCGGGTCGATTCGGAATAGGGGAAAATATCGAACTCGACGGCCGGGGAAATTCGGAAGGATGTCTTGATGTTTCCGTAGGTCGAGCCGGAAGCGTTTGCCGCCACGCCCGCCGACCAGTGCCCGCCGAGGCTCCAGATCCCCCAGCCCCGGGCCGTCCAGCTGCGGGTCGAAGTGAGGTAATCTTCCCCCTCGATCGTGTAGCGGCTGTCGCTGATGCTCTTGTTCCAGGACACGCCGGCCTTCATCGCTTCCGTCGTCCGGCCGGCGGAAAAGCTGCCGCGGTAGGATTCGTGTCCGTAGGAGGTTTCGCCGCTGAGGGACCCGCTCAGGCCCAGGCTGAAGATCCAGCTGTCCCAGGGATCGGACATCGGGGCGGCCGGTTTTTCGGGAGCGGCGGTGTAGGAGATGTCGACCTGGTCCTCGAGCCCCGTCCGGGCGATGAACGGCATCAATCCCTTTTTGAGGACGCGGACGAAGCCCTCCCGAAGTTCGTCGGTCGTTGCTAATCGGTCGGAAAAGTATTTCAGGGTGAAATGGATGTCGGAGTAGGCTCCGAGTCCGATCCACTCGATTTGATATTCGGAGCCCGAGTTGGAGTAGAGGCTCGTGGCCAGAATATGGACGTCGGCGTCCTTGCGGTCCCGGACGTAGGTCACGAAGGGAATCTCCGTCCGGACATAGTCGCTGGAAACTATGCTCCCGTCCAGAAAGACGCGGAGAGAAGCGGCCTCGGTCGCGATCGGGGGCGGCGGCCCGGGTTCCTGGGCCATGAGGTCGAGCCCGGCGGCCAGGAGGGCGGCCGGGACGAGAAATAACGCGATCGGTTTCAACGGTTGTGTGCGCATGTCCTCCTCTTTTTTCCTCGTCGCTATGTTATACGTCGCTTTTCGGCGGATTGTTACGGACGGTCCACCCGATCTTAGCAGGAAAAGTCTGAATGTAAGGATAATTTTTCCTTATGCTTTTCTTAAGGATCCAAGGCGGCGCCGCGGCCGCGCCGGTTGTCTCGGACGGAGAAAAAATGTACTCTTCCTCTTCGGATGCCGGTCGCTCTTCCTTATGGGGAAGAGAATGTTCGTTCATTCGTCCGCGAGGTGAAGATGAGACATTCCAGCCGAATCGCGATCCTTTTTATCGCCGCGGCCTTGGCTTCGAGCCTGGCCGCTCAGACTTTCGACCGTTATCATAAACCCGATGAGCTCAATGCCGCCTTCCGCGACCTGGCCAAGGCCAATGCGGCCTTTGCCCGGATCCATGAGCTGGCCAAGAGTCCCGGCGGCCGTGACGTCCTCCTGATTGAAATCGGCCCCGAGACCGGAAAAGCGGACAAGACGCTTCCGGCCGTCTTTGTTGCCGCCAATTTCGAGGGCACGGTCCCCCTGGCCGGGGAAGCGGCCCTCTTCCTGGCCAAACAGCTTGTTGAAAAGCCGGACGTCCGCAAGGACAAGACCTGGTACATTCTCAGCTGCCCCAATCCCGATGCGGCCGCCCGTTTTTTCTCCAAGCCGCTCCGTGTCGCAGCCGGCAATGACACGCGTTGGAACGACGACAACGACGAGGCCGTCGACGAGGACGGCTTCGAAGACCTCAACGGCGACGGCTTGATCACGATGATGCGGGTCAAGGACCCGGAGGGCGCCTGGATTCCCGTGCCGGGAAATCCGCGTCTCATGAAGCGGGCCGACTGGGCCAAGGGCGAGACGGGAATCTACAAGCTCGTCACCGAGGGCCTGGACAACGACAAGGACGGCGTCTACAACGAAGACCCTCCCGGCGGAGTGAACATCGGGCTTCAATTTCCCCATCTCTTCAAGTTCTTCAGCCCGGGGGCGGGCTTGTGGGCGGGAAGCGAGGCGGAAAGCTTCGCCGTCATCAAGTTCGTCCATGAGCACCGTGAAATTGGGCTGTCCTTCGTCTTTGGCGCGGCCGACTTCTGCCTCAGCCCTCCCCGGGGAGGCCGCCGCGGCGACGCCGACTTGGACCGGATCCGGGTCCCCGAACGCATGGCTGGATTCATCGGGGCCGACCCGGCCCGAGTGTATTCCCTGGCCGAGCTCATCGAGCTCGTCCGGCCGATGGTCCCCGAGGGCATGACCGTGGATGAATCGATGATCGCCGGCATGCTCGACCTGGGGGCGGTCGTCAATCCCCTGGCCGACGACCTCAAGTTCTACAAGGAGCTCTCCGAAAAGTATAAGGATTTCCTCAAGAACAATAAGCTGGATGAAAAGCGGCTCGACCCGCCCGCCGACAAGGACGGGTCATTCGAGCTTTATGCCTATTACCACCTCGGCTTGCCGTCCTTCGCCCAGAACCTCTGGACCCTGCCGGAATTCAAGGAAGAGAAGAAAGACGCCGAGATCACACCCGAGAAGCTGGAGAAGATGACCAAGGACGAATTCCTCGCCCTGGGCGAGGAGAAGATCGAGGCCTTTCTCAAGTCGGCCGGCGCCCCGCCGTCCTTCAAGGCCAAGCAGGTCATCGAAATGGTCCAGAGCGGAAAAACCACGCCCGCCCAGATGGCCGAGATGATGAAGAAGATGCCCAAGCCGCCGTCGGAGGAAGGGGCCGACCCGAAGGAGAAGGCCCTGCTTGCCTGGAGCGACAAGGAGCTTTCCGGCAAGGGGTTTGTCGAATGGACGCCGTTCAAGCATCCGACGCTCGGCGATGTCGAAATCGGCGGAGCGGCTCCCTTCGCCGATTCGACGCCGCCCCCGGCAAAAATCGAATCCCTGCTTGCCGGCCGGGTCCCATGGGTTTTCGAGCTGGCGGCTAAAATGGCCCGGGTCGGCATCGGCCGGGCCAAGGCCACGGCCCTGGGCGGCGGCCTCTACGAGGTCGAGGCCTGGGTCGAAAACACGGGCTATCTGCCGTACCCGACGGCCATGGGCCGCCGGAACAACCGAATTTTCCCGGTCCTTGTCACCCTGGAGGGCCCGGGGATCCAATTCCTCGAAGGGAGAGCCAAGAGCTCCGTGTCCTCCGTCGGTTCCGGTGATTCGCAAAAAGTCCGTTGGCTCATCCGCTCGGAAAAACCGGTGAAGCTCGAGATCAAGGCTTCCACCCGAAGCGCCTGGGGCGGCCGAACGTCCCTCGACCTGGGAGGTGTGAAATGAAACGTACGGCTTGCGCGTCCCTGATCCTGGCCGCCTTCCTTCTGGCCCCCGCGGCCGCCCAGAAATCGACGGTCAACCTCCCCCTGCGGTTCGACCGCTACTACACCCTGGCCGAGTTGAACGAAGCCCTTCAGGCGCTCCGGAACGCATACCCGGATCTGATGACCATCGAGGAAGTCGGAAAAAGCGAGGAGGGCCGGGCCATCATGGCCGCGACCATCAACAACCCCAAGACCGGGCCGGCCCTGGCCAAACCCGGCGTCTATGTCGACGGCAACATCCACGGCAACGAGATCCAAGGCGGGGAGATCTGCCTCTACCTGGTCGATTACCTCCTGGGTCAATACGGCCGCAATAAGGACGTGACCGGGCTTGTCGATCAAAATTGTTTTTACATCGTTCCCGTCGTGAACGTCGACGGGCGATACCATTTCTTCGCCGATCCGAATCATTCGAGCAGCAACCGGGGCCTTCGCATTCCGGTCGACGACGACCGGGACGGGTCGACCGACGAGGATTTCCCCGACGACCTGGACGGCGACGGAAGCATCACCCAGATGCGGCGCCGCGACCCGTTCGGGCAGTACAAGACCGACCCCGAGGACCCGCGGTTGATGGTCCGGACGAAGCCCGGAGAACAAGGAGAGTGGACGGTCCTGGGCGAGGAGGGCCTCGACAACGACGGCGACGGCCGGATCAACGAGGACGCCGAGGGCTACGTCGACCCCAACCGCCAGTGGAGCTTTGACTGGGCGCCCGAATATATCCAGGGCGGGTCGGGGGATTATCCGTTCCAGGCCGTCGGATTGAAGTCCCTGGCCCTTTGGACGCTGACCAAAACCAATATCTGCATCGGCTGGTCCTTTCATAACAACGGCGGCATGTACCTTCGCGGCCCGGCCCGAAAAGGCCTGGGCGAGTATCCGTCCCAGGACGTGGCCGTTTATGATTATATCGGCAAGCAGGCTGAGCGGATCACTCCGGGATACCGGTATCTGCTGAGCTGGCGCGACCTGTACACGACCTACGGTGATTCGGTCGAATGGATGGTCCGGTATCTCGGGGCCTACGCCTATTGCGGCGAGGTCTTCCAGCGGGAAACCGAGACCTTCAAGGATCTGGGCGAGAAAGCCGCCGCGGCCTCGGGCGGGGAAGCGGGCCGGCAGCGCCAGTTCGCCTCGATGGTCGAACGGATTAAGTACAGCGACAACCTGACCCAGGGAGAACAATACAAACCCTGGACGCCGTACAAGCATCCGGTTTACGGTGATGTCGAAATCGGCGGCTGGGTCAAGATGAGCAGCCGCCTCGGCGCCCCGTTTACGATGCCGGACCTCGTTCACCGCAATGCCATGGCCGTCCTCTTTTCGGCCAAGCACACCCCCGATGTGGGCCTTGATGTCTTCGAGGTCAAGAAGCTCGGAAACAACCTCTATCGGGTTCGGACCCGGCTGGTGAATCCCAAGGCCATGCCGTCCATGAGCTACCAGGCCCAGCGCGATAAACTGTACCCCCTGGACCAACTCACGGTGACCGGGGCGTCGGCCCGGGTCGTGGCCGGAGGCCTTCTGACGAATGCCGACCTGGACCGGGTGGCTTATAAAAAATACCGGCCCGAAATCCAATTCCTGGCCGTGCCCGGTTTTGGCCGGGTGGAACACCAGTTCCTGGTCGAAGGACGCGGGAGCGTGACGATCCGGTATGTCTCCCGGCACGGCGGGACGGTGGAAAAGAAGGTCGAATTCTAAGGAAGGAGCGCCGGGAAGAACGAAGATGTGGCGAACGGCAGCCTTGGATTTTTACCAACGGACGAAGGTTGAAGCCTATGTCCGGAGGTATTCTTCCCTCAAGAACGCCGGCCGGGCGCGGATCCAGGCTTACCGCGACGAGAGGTTGAGGCGGCTGGTCCATCATGCCTTTCACAATGTGCCCTATTACTGGAAGATGATGCGGGAGCGGGAAATCGCTCCCGAGCGGGTTCAAACGGCCGCCGACCTCCGGCTTTTTCCCGTCCTGGAGAGGGAAACGGTCCGGCGGGAGGGGAAAAACCTCCTGGCGACCGGCCTTCCTCAGGGACGGATGAGGTCGGGTTCAACCGGCGGAACGACGGGATCTCCCCTCACCTTCACCCACGATATCGAGGGATACAGCGCCGGCCTGGCCGCGGGACATTTTCTGCGCGGCCTCTCCGGCTGGAAGGCCGGCCGGCTTCATGTCCGCCTCGGCGGCGATCCGGCCGTTCGCGGAAGGTGGAACCGCCGGAATTCCCGGGAGGAAGATGTCCTCCTTCGGCAGACCCATCTCTCCGTCCCTTATCCCGAGGATCCCGGGATGATCGCCGCCCTGGCCGACCGGATCGTGGCCCTCGATCCCGATTCGATCGAGGGCCCCCCGAGCCTGCTTCATGCCCTGGCCCGGAACGCCCAGGACCGGGGGCTCGTTTTTCGCACCCTCGTCCGCGTCTTTTCCACGGGAGAGCTCCTGGATTCCCGGGAGAAACGGACCATCGAAATCGCCCTGGCCCCCGTCGCCGACCTGTACGGCTGCGGCGAAGTATTCTGGATCGCTTCCCGTCCGGCCCACGAGGACAGGTACTATGTCTGCGACCCCCATGTGATCGTCGAGACGGAGAATTCGCGGATCGCCGGGATGAAGGACCTCCTGGTGACCAACCTCGATAACCGGGGCCTGCCGCTCATCCGCTACCGGGCCGGCGATTTGATCGAAGGCCTTCGGGAGCCCGAACCGGATGACCGCCTTCCCTTGACTTCGTTTCACCGGATCATCGGGCGGAACTCCGAGATCATCCATCTCCCGAACGGCTTGAGCCTTCATCCGCTCCAGGCGTTCGGGGGGAACCTCTTCCGCCTGTACCCGGCGATCTCCCGCCATCGGGTCGTCTGGAACGGCCGGTCCCTTCTTTTTCTGTTCGAGGCGGCCGGGCCGTTCCCCCGGGAGGAACTGGAGCGGAGGCTGGCCCAGTGGATCCGGCCGTTCGGCGCGGAGTATTCGATCGAATACGCGACGACGCTCGGCCCCCCGGCCGAGGGAACGCCGGGAGTCTACGAAATTATCAACCGGGACGCGCGCCGCTGATCAACGTCGGACTTTTCGGCGGGCCCGGCGGCGGGAGAAATAATCCTCGAGAATCAAGGCGTGGTCGAAAGCCAGGGGGAAATCGATCTCCCGGCGGGTGAAGATTCCCAGATTTTTTGCGTCGTCGCGGGCGGCGGGGGTCCCCTTCGCCCGAGCGATGAAGACCGTCGAGATCGTGTGCTTCCGGGGGTCCCGGGCCGGGTCGGAATAGCTCCCGAGCTGGCCGAGGAGCTTGACGTCGAGTGAAGTCTCCTCCTTGGCTTCCCGGACCGCCGCGTCTTCCAGTGATTCGCCGTAGTCGACGAATCCTCCGGGCAGGGCCCAGCCCGGCGGAGGATTTTTCCGTTCGATCAGGACGATGCCCTCGCGGCCGCGTTCGTCGCGGATCTCGATGATGATGTCCACGGTCGGGATCGGGTTGCGGTAGCGGGGGTGGGTGCGGCGGAGGGACATGGGCCTATTCTATGCCGGGACCGGGCGGGGGGCAAGACAAGTTCCGATTCTTCCGGACAAGCTCCTGGAATTCCTAACCGGGGGACGGGGCTTCTCCCGGTCCCGAGCAGCCCTTGGCTGCCGGGATGCTCGCCGGGAATCATAACCAATCGTTTTTCGGGCCGGATCTGAGCGGGGTTATCGCCCGAAGGCCATGAGAGGGGCGTCGAGGGCGGCTCGAAAAACGGCGGCTTGCTTGCGGAAGGCGGGGAGATGGGCCTCGGGAAGCGGGGCGACGGGCTCGAATTTGGCCGAAAGGGGGTTGAGGTAGGAGCCGAA
Source organism: Candidatus Aminicenantota bacterium (assembly GCA_016931595.1). Lineage (GTDB taxonomy): Bacteria > Acidobacteriota > Aminicenantia > Aminicenantales > UBA4085 > JAAZPG01. Next base: position 9,546 of record JAFGEN010000117.1, read on the forward strand.
GCGCTTGATCCGGTAATCGAGATGCGGGCCGGTGGATTCGCCGGAGGATCCGACTTTGCCGATCCGCTGGCTGGCTTCGACCCTCTGGCCGGTTTTGACCAGGATCGAGCTGAGGTGGAGGTACATCGTTTCATATCCCTTGGCGTGCTTCAGGGTGATCATCAGCCCGGCCGCTCCGTTCCGGCCGGCTTTCGTCACCGTTCCGTCGCCGGTGGCGAAGACCGGAGTCCCGACGGGGGCGGCGTAATCCACCCCGTAATGGGCCCGGTAGACCTTGCGGATCGGATGGAGACGGCGGGATGTAAAGCCCGACGTGATTCTTCCCCCTTTCAAGGGGGATTTCAGGAGTTCCTTCCGCAGCGACCGGCCGTCC
>JAFGEN010000118.1 GCA_016931595.1 Candidatus Aminicenantota bacterium
CGATGGCAAAGGCGAAATTCGAACGGACGAAGCCCCACGTGAACGTGGGGACGATCGGGCACATCGACCACGGGAAGACGACGCTGACGGCGGCGATCACGAAGGTTTTGGCAACGAAGGGCTTGGCCACGGCCAAGAACTACGACGACGTGGCCAAGGCCGACGCGAAGATGTTCCGGCGGGACGCGACGAAGATCCTGACGGTGGCGCTGGCCCACGTGGAATACGAATCGGAGAAGCGGCACTACGCGCACATCGACTGTCCGGGGCACGCCGATTACATCAAGAACATGATTTCGGGGGCGGCCCAGATGGACGGGTCGATTCTGGTGGTTTCGGCGGCCGACGGGCCGATGCCGCAGACGCGGGAGCACATTCTGCTGGCCCGCCAGGTGATGGTGCCGGCGATCGTGGTCTTTTTGAACAAGTGCGACCTGGTGGACGACCCGGAGATTCTGGAGCTGGTGGAATTGGAAGTCCGGGAGCTCCTGAGCAAGTACGGGTTCCCCGGGGACACGACGCCGATCATCCGCGGGTCGGCGACGAAGGCGATGGAAGACATCGAGGGACCCGGGGCGAAGCCGATCTGGGACCTGGTCGAGGCGTTGGACTCGTTCATTCCGGAGCCGATGCGGGAAGTGGACAAGCCGTTCCTGATGAGCGTGGAAGACGTGTTCACGATCACGGGGCGGGGGACGGTGGTGACGGGCCGGGTGGACCGCGGGGTGGTGAAGGTCGGCGACGAAGTGGAGATCGTCGGGTTCGCCGAGACGCGCAAGACCGTGGTCACCGGGGTGGAGATGTTCCGGAAGCTGTTGGACCAGGCCCAGGCGGGAGACAACATCGGGTGTCTTTTGCGCGGGATTGGGAAGACGGACGTGGAACGGGGCCAGGTTCTGGCCAAGCCGGGGTCGATCAAACCGCACAAGAAGTTCAAAGGCGAGGTGGTGGCCCTGACGAAGGAAGAGGGAGGGCGGCACACGCCGTTTTTCACGGGATACCGGCCGCAGTTCTTTTTCCGGACGACGGACGTGACGGGGAACGCGAAGCTGCCGGAGGGTGTGGAGATGGTGATGCCGGGGGACAACGCGAACCTGGAGATCGATCTGATCTCGGAAGTGGCGGTGGAGAAGGGGCTGCGGTTCGCCATCCGCGAGGGCGGACGGACCGTCGGCGCCGGCACCGTCACCGAGATCCTGGAGTAAGCCGGACCGATGCGCGATATCATCACCCTGGCCTGCTCGGCCTGCAAGCGGCGGAATTATTCCAACACGCGGAATAAAAAGAAGCAGACGGACCGTCTGGAAATCAGCAAGTACTGTCCGTTCTGCCGGAAGCATACGTTGCACAAGGAAACCAAGTAAGGACGGTCCGAAGAAAGATCGAACGACAGGTGAGTAGCTCAACTGGCTAGAGCAGCGGTCTCCAAAACCGCAGGTTGCGGGTTCAAGTCCTGCCTCACCTGCCAGCTTCATCAATCCGGAACGGCGGCCTGCATCGATCGTCCAAGGAAGGAGCGGCGGCACACATGAGCGACAAGCCGAGATGGTACAAACGCTTGGGAACGTTTCTCCGGGAAGCCCGGGCGGAATTGAAGAAGGTCACCTGGCCCTCCAAGGCCGAAGTGGTGAACACGACGATCGTCGTGATCATCCTGACGGTCTTCTTCGGCTTTTACCTGTTCTTCATGGACGCCGTCTTTTCCTGGGCCCTGACCAAGCTGAAGGAACTCGTCGGATAAGGACGGCCCCGATGGCCAAGAACTGGTACGTCATCCACACCTACTCCGGTTTCGAGAAGTTCGTGTCGGAATCCATCCGGCAGCGGGCCAACGAGACCGGAATCCAGGACCAGGTCGGCCAGATCATCATCCCGACCGAGGACGTGATCGAAATCAAGATGGGGAAGAAAGTGGTTTCGACGAAGCGCTCTTACCCGGGCTACATCCTCATCGAGATGGAAATGACGGACGAAAACTGGCTCATCATCCGCGACACGCCCAAGGTCACCGGATTCGTCGGCTCGGGCAAGAAGCCCTCGCCGCTGAGTAAGCACGAGGTGTCCCAGATCGTCACCCACATGGAGACGACCTCGGAGAAGCCCAAGCCCAAGCATTCCTTCGAAAAAGGCGAAGCGGTCCGAATCATCGACGGACCGTTCTTCAATTTTAACGGCATCGTCGAGGACGTCAACCATGAGCGCAGCACGCTGAAGGTCCTCGTGACGATCTTCGGTCGTTCCACCCCGGTGGAGCTCGAATTCCTCCAGGTGGAGAAGCTGTAGGAGGCATCTCATGTCGAAAGAAGTCGTGGCCCGCGTCAAGCTGCAGATCACGGCCAAGCAGGCCAGCCCGGCCCCCCCGGTCGGCCCGGCTCTCGGCCAGCACGGTGTCAACATCATGCAGTTCGTCCGGGAATTCAACGACCGGACGAGCAAGATGGAGGAGGGATTGGTCGTCCCCATCATCATCTCCATCTTCAAGGACAAGACGTTCAACTTCGTCATGCGGACCCCGCCCGCGGCCTATCTTTTAAAGAAGGCCGCCGGGATCGCCAAGGGGTCCGGCACGCCGAACAAGGACAAGGTCGGGAAGGTGACGTTGAAACAGATCGAGGACATCGCCAAGATGAAGCTCCCCGACCTGAACGCCAACGATGTCCCCGCGGCGATGAAGATCATCGAGGGGACGGCCAGAAACATGGGACTGGAGATCATCCGTGGCTAAACGTGGAAAGAAGTATCTCAAGGCGCGGGACTTGCGGACGAAGCCCGAATATTCGGTCGTCGACGCCGTCAAGCTCCTCAAACAGGGCGGGTTCGCCAAGTTCGACGAGTCCGTCGACGTGGCCATGCGGCTGGGCGTCAATCCAAAGCAGTCCGACCAGATGGTCCGGGGGACGGTCGTCCTTCCCCACGGCACGGGCAAATCGAAGAAGATCTGCGTGCTGGCCCTGGGCGAAAAGGTCAAGGAAGCCGAGGAAGCCGGGGCCGACTACGCCGGGAGCGAGGAACTGATCGAGAAGATCGCCGGCGGCTGGATCGATTTCGATATCGTCATCGCCACCCCCGACATCATGAGAAACGTCGGCAAACTGGGCCGGACCCTGGGGACGAAAGGGCTGATGCCCAATCCCAAGTCGGGCACGGTCACCTTCGACGTCAAAAAGGCCGTCCAGGAGACCAAGGCCGGCAAGGTCGAGTTCCGGATCGACAAGACCTCGATCATCAACGCCTCGATCGGCAAGCTCTCCTTTCCCGAGGACAAGCTGGCCGACAATGTCCGGACGTTTATGAACGCCGTCATCCACGCCCGTCCGGCTGTGGCCAAGGGCCGGTTCGTCAAGAGCATGTACCTGAGCTCGACGATGGGCCCGTCGTACAAGATCAAAGAAGACATCCTGGAAAAGTAGGAACAGGCCCATGAAGAAAGACATTAAAGCTCAGCGGATCGACGAGATCAAGGGGCTGTTCGAGAAGAACGGCACCTATTATCTCTTCAACTACAACAAGATGACCGTGGCCCAGGCTACGGCTCTCAGAAAGAACCTCCGGAAACAGGGCTCGGCCCTGAAGATCGTCAAGAACCGCCTGGCCCTCCGCTCGGTCCCCGAGCCCCTGGCCGGCGACCTCAAGCCGGTTTTCCGAACCCCGACCGCCGTGGCCTACACCGACGGCGATGCCGTCGCTCTGGCCAAGGCGCTCAAGGAATTCCAGGTCGCCAACAAGGTCCTCGCCCTCAAGGGCGGGGTCGTCGAAGGCATCTTCATCGGGCCCGAACGGTTCGACGAGATCGTCAGGCTTCCGGGCCGGATGGACCTCCTGGCCAGGGTCGGCGGCCTGATGGCCGCCCCGCTGTCCGGCTTCCTGCGGTGCCTCCAGGCCCCGATGGGGAGCTTCGGCATCCTTCTCAACCAGCTCAAGAACAAAAAAGAAACGGCATAACCCAGCCGAGTGCTCAGAAAGGAGACGCACATGTCCAAACTCACCAAGGAAGAATTCTTCACCCATCTCGACGGCTTGACGGTCCTGGAACTGGCGGATTACGTCAAGGAATTCGAGACCCGGTACGGCATCAGCGCCGCCGCCGCCGTCCCCGTGGCCGCCGCCGCTCCCGTGGCCGAAGTGAAAGCGGAAGAGGCCAAGACCGAATTCGCCGTCGTCCTCAAGAACGCCGGCGAGAAGAAGATCAACGTGATCAAGGTCGTCCGGGAAATCACCGCTCTCGGCCTCAAGGAAGCCAAGGATCTCGTCGACGGCGCGCCCAAGACGGTCAAGGAAGGCCTGTCCAAGGAAGACGCCGAGGCCATGAAGAAGAAGTTCGAAGAGGTCGGCGCCACCATCGAATTGCAGTAAGTCCCGATCACCCGAGCGATGAACGGGTTCGTGTCCCCGGACGGCATTTGTCCTTGGCCCAACGCTTACGAGGGGAGCGTCCATGATTAAAGAAAGCGAACATCTCTACCGCGAGCGGCAGGACTTTTCCAAGATCGGCCAGGTCTTTCCCATGCCCGACCTTCTGGATATCCAGGTGGGGTCCTACGAGGAATTTCTCCAGATGGACCTCCTGCCGGAGGAGCGGAAGGACACCGGCCTCCAGGCCGCCTTCAAGGACGTCTTTCCGATCTCCGATTTCAAGGAAACCACCCAGCTGGATTTCATCAACTATGCGATCGGCAACTGGGAATGCAAGTGCGGCCGGCTCAAGGGCGTGGAAAACTCCCGGGCCCGCTGCACCGCCTGCGGGACACGGTTCTCTCCGGAGACCTTCCTGACCGAAAAGGAAGTCTGCCCGTTCTGCGGGGCCGTCCGGAAGATCGAAGTCTCGGTCTGCGAGCATTGCGGCGACCGGGTCAGCCTCAAGATGAAGTACGGCCCGAACGAGTGCCTCCAGAAGGGCTACACCTACTCGGTTCCCCTCCGCCTCAAGGTCCGCCTGATTTCCTGGGAAAAGGACGCGACGACGAAAACGAAGCGCCTCAAGCACATCAAGGAACAGGAAGTCTATTTCGGGGACATCCCCCTGATGACCGAGAAGGGAACGTTCATCTTCAACGGGATCGAGCGTGTGGTCGTCAGCCAGCTCCAGCGCTCGCCGGGCGTTTTCTACCGGCCGGGCGAGGTCAAGGGCTTCTTCATCGCCAAGATCATCCCCTACCGCGGGGCCTGGGTCGAGTTCGAGTACGACCTCAAGAACATCCTGTACGTCCGCCTCGACAGGAAGAAAAAATTCCTGGCCACGGTCTTCCTCCGGGCTCTCGGCTTCGGTTCCGACGAGGAACTGATCAAGCTGTTTCACCCGGCCGCTCGGATCACACCGGAAAACGGAACGCTCTACTGGGAGCCCGTCGAGATGCTGGCCGGCCGGACGGCGGCCGAGGACGTCCTCCATCCGAAGAAAGGCAATGTTCTCGTCCACGCCCGGAAGAAACTGACCGCGGAGATCATTGCCGAGCTCAAGGAAGCCGATGTCACCCGAGTCGCCGTCGACCGGAAGGACCTCCAGAACGCCTTTGCATTGACCGGAATCAAGGGCAAGGTCAAGGCCCTGGAAGAGATCGGCGACACAGCCCTCGACCTGCTGATCGGCAAGGGTGAGCCGTTCGAGATATTCTTCCCGACCGAAGACGCGGCCGGGATGACCATCGTCAACACCCTGAAGAAGGACCTCCGCAAGGACACCAGCCAGGCCCTGGCCGAGATTTACCGCAAGCTTCGGCCCGGCGAGCCCCACACGATGGAGAGCGCGGCCAACCTGTTCCGGAGCCTGTTTTTCAACCCCCAGAAATACAACTTCAGCCGGATCGGACGGCTCAAGTTCAACATCAAGCTGGGTAAAAACACCTCGATGGAAGAGAAGGTCCTCCAGCCCCAGGATTACGTCGATGTTATCAAGTACCTCCTCGGGCTCCGCCGGGGAGAGGGGACGGTCGACGACATCGACCATCTCGGGAACCGCCGGGTCCGCTCGGTGGGCGAGCTTGTCGAGAACGCCTTCCGGATCGGCCTGACCCGGATGGAGCGGACGATCAAGGAAAAGATGACGGTTACCCTGGACCTGCCCTCGGCCATGCCCCAGGATCTCATCAACTCCAAGCCGGTGATCGCCGCCTTGAAGGAATTCTTCGGGTCGTCGCAGCTGTCCCAGTTCATGGACCAGATCAACAGCCTTTCCGAAGTAACCCACAAGCGGCGACTCAGCGCCCTCGGCCCGGGCGGCCTGAGCCGGGAAAGGGCCGGATTCGAAGTCCGCGACATCCAGGCGTCCCACTACGGCCGGATTTGTCCCGTCGAGACGCCGGAAGGCCCGAACATCGGGTTGATTTCCTCCCTGAGCTCTTATGCCCGGGTCAATGAATACGGATTCATCGAAACGCCCTACCGGGAAGTCAAGGACGGCCGGATCATCGATTACGTCAAGATTCTTCATCCCGGCGACTCGGAGTTTCGAGTCGGGGACGTTGTCAAGCATGATGATTTGGTCAAGGCGGTCAACGCCCTCAAGAGGAAGGGGGCCAAGCACTTACCCGTCGTCCAGCCGTTCTGCCACTACCTAACGGCCTGGGAGGAGGAAACCCATAACATCGCCCAGGCCAACGCCCGGGTGGACGAGAACGGAAACCTGCAGGACGAACTGGTCTCGGCCCGGCAGGCGGGAAACTTTAAAACCCTGCCCCGCGAGCAGATCGACTACATCGACGTCTCCCCCAAACAGCTCGTATCGCTTTCCGCCGCCCTCGTTCCCTTCCTGGAACACGACGACGCCAACCGGGCCCTGATGGGATCGAACATGCAGCGCCAAGCCGTGCCCCTGCTTCGACCCATCGCTCCCTACGTCGGGACGGGCGTGGAACACCTGGTGGCCAAGGGCTCCGGAGATGTCATCGTCTGCAAGCGCCCCGGCACCATCGCCTTCGTCGATGCCGAGCGGATCATCGTCCAGGTCGACGAGTCGGGCCGGATGAAGGATTACGAGGTCGGGACCGACCTCTACGTCCTGACCAAGTTTCTCCGGACAAACCAGAACACCTGTTTCACCCAGCGGCCCATCATCCGCAAGGGCGACCGGGTTGTGGCCGGCCAGGTCCTGGCCGACAGCTCCTGCACCGACATGGGCGAACTGGCCCTCGGCCGGAACATCGTCGCCGCCTTCATGCCCTGGCGGGGATATAATTTCGAGGACGCGATCATTGTCTCCGAGAAGCTGATCAAGGACGACGTCTTCACCTCTCTCCACATCGTCGAGGAGACGATCGAAGCCAGGGATACCAAGCTTGGGCCGGAAGATATCACCCGGGACATCCCCAACGTCCCGGAAAACGTCCTTCGCAACCTCGACGAGAACGGCATCGTCCGGATCGGGGCCAACGTCAAGGCCGGCGATGTCCTCGTCGGCAAGGTGGCCCCCAAGGGCGAAACCCAGCTGTCCCCCGAGGAGAAGCTCCTGAAGGCCATCTTCGGCGAGAAGGCCCTGGACGTGAAGGATGCCTCGCTTTACTGCGCCCCCGGCGTCGAGGGAATCATCATCGATGTTCGGATCTTCAGCCGCCGCGGGGCGGAGAAGGGGGTCCGGGCCAAGCAGATCGAGAAGGATGAAATCGCCCGGATGAAGCGAAATCTCGACGACGAGACGACGATCCTCGAAAGCGAGCGGGAGCGCAAGGTCAAGGCCCTCCTCAAGGGCGTCGTTGTCGAGAAGGAGCACAAGATCGGCTCCCTGACGATTGCCAAGGGCCAGAAGTTGAACGAACGGATCCTGGACGAGATCGAACTTTCCGAAGTCGGCAAGCTCAAGCTCGAGGCCGACGAGGACCGCGACGAGCGGATCAAGGACATCGAGCGCAAAGTCCGCCGGCAGATCGAGGCCCTCAAGGCCATCTTCAAGGAGAAGGTCGAAGCCCTGAAGAAAGGCGACGAGCTCGCCCCCGGCGTCATCCAGGCCATCAAGGTCTATATCGCCATGAAGCGGAAGCTGTCGGTCGGGGACAAGGTCTCCGGCCGCCACGGGAACAAAGGGATCGTCGCCCGGATCGTGGCCGAAGAGGACATTCCCCGGCTGCCCGACGGCTCGACCGTCGATGTTGTCCTTAATCCCCTGGGCGTCCCCTCCCGCATGAACGTCGGCCAGATCCTTGAAATCCATGCCGGCTGGGCCGCCCAGAAGCTCGGGCTCTGGCTCGACACGCCGGTGTTCGACGGGGCCAACGAGTCCGAGGTCAAGGACCTCCTTCGGAAGGCCGGCCTTCCGGAAACGGGCAAGACCATCCTGTACGACGGCCTGTCCGGCGAGCCTTTCGACCAGGAGATCACCGTCGGCAACATGTACATGATGAAGCTTTACCACCTGGTCGACGACAAGATCCACGCCAGGTCCACGGGTCCATACTCCCTCATCACCCAGCAGCCGCTCGGCGGCAAGGCCCAGTTCGGCGGCCAGCGGTTCGGGGAGATGGAGGTCTGGGCTCTGGAAGCCTACGGCGCGGCTTACACTCTCCAGGAAATCCTCACGGTCAAGTCCGACGATGTCGAGGGCCGGGCCAAGATCTACGAGGCGATCGTCAAGGGCGACCTTGAGTTCACCCCCGGCCTGCCCGAGTCGGTCAACGTCCTGATCCGGGAGCTCCAGAGCCTCTGCCTGAATGTCGAGTTGGGCAAGGACGACAAGCAGGAGGTCCTGCAGGTCCTGGGCTTGGATGCGACCCACATCCTCAAAGGAGGAGAGCGCTGATGGACATTAAACAGCCGACGGGAGGCAAGCCTCGGATGGATTTCGACTGGGTCCGCATCTCGGTCGCCTCCCCGGAGAAAATCCGGAGCTGGTCCTGGGGCGAGGTGACGAAGCCCGAAACCATCAACTACCGGACGTTCAAGCCGGAGAAGGACGGCCTCTTCTGCGCCAAAATCTTCGGACCGATCAACGATTACGAGTGTCTCTGCGGCAAGTATAAGCGGATGAAGTACCGCGGCATCATCTGTGAGCGCTGCGGCGTCGAAGTCACCAAGAGCAAAGTCCGCCGGGAGCGGATGGGCCATATTCAGCTGGCTTCCCCGGTGGCCCACATCTGGTTTTTCAAATCCCCCCCGAGCCGGATCGGCCTGGTGGTCGACCTTTCGATCAAGGACCTGGAAAAGGTCCTCTACTTCGAATCCTACATCGTCCTCAACCCGGGGGACACCCCGCTGAAGGAAAAGCAGCTTCTGGGCGAAGAAGAGTACAAGGAAGCCCGGGAGAAGTACGGCGACAAGTTCGAAGCCGGCATCGGGGCCGAGGCCATCAAGTTCCTCCTGGAGAAGATCGACATCAAGAAGGAGGCCGACCGCCTCCGGAAGGCGATGAAAAAGGAGACGTCCCAACAGCGGCGCCTTCGTTACAGCAAACGCCTTCGGGTTTTTAAGGCCTTGAAGAAGTCCGGCAATCGTCCCGAGTGGATGATCCTGGACGTCATCCCGGTCATTCCTCCCGACCTGCGCCCCCTGGTCAGGTTGGACGGCGGGCGCTTCGCCACCTCGGACCTCAACGACCTGTACCGGCGGGTCATCAACCGCAATAACCGGCTGAAAAAGCTCATCGAGCTGCGGGCTCCCGAACTGATCATCCGGAACGAAAAAAGGATGCTCCAAGAGGCGGTGGACGCTCTGTTCGACAACGGCAAGCGCGGCCGGGTCCATCTCGGGGCCAACCGCCGCCCGCTCAAGTCCCTGAGCGAGTCGCTCCGGGGCAAGCAGGGCCGGTTCCGCCAGAACCTCCTGGGCAAGCGCGTCGACTACTCGGGCCGGTCGGTCATCGTCGTCGGCCCCGAGCTCCAACTCAACCAGTGCGGCCTGCCCAAGAAGATGGCCCTCGAGCTGTTCAAACCCTTCATCTTCCACAAGCTGGAGAAGGAAGGACTCGTCCCGAGCATGAAGGTGGCCAAGGAATGGCACGAACAGGAACGCCCCGAAGTCTGGGACTTCCTTGAAGAGGTCGTCCGGGAGCACCCGATTTTCCTCAACCGCGCCCCGACCCTCCACCGCCTCGGGATCCAGGCCTTCGACCCGATCCTCGTTGAAGGGAAAGCCATCCAGATCCATCCGCTCGTCTGCGCGGCCTTCAACGCCGACTTCGACGGTGACCAGATGGCCGTCCATGTGCCCCTGTCCGTCGAGGCCCAGATCGAGGCCTCGACCCTGATGCTCTCGGCCAACAACATCCTCTCCCCGGCCAACGGCCGGCCCCTGACCATCCCCAGCCAGGACATGGTCCTCGGCTGCTATTACGTGACGATGGCCAAGAAAGGCCTCAAGGGCGAGGGCCGGATCTTCGGCGGCAAGGATGAAGCGCTCCTGGCCATGGAGCAAGGACAGATCAGCCGCCAGAGTCTGATCAAGCTGCGCTACTCCGGCCCGTTCATGAACCTGTCCACGTACTACGATGACCAGGCCGTGCATACCTGCCCGGTTATCCAGGTCGACAAGGGGATCATCGAAACGACCGCCGGCCGGGTCATCTTCAACGACGTCCTTCCCGAGGGGATGCCCTTCTTCAACGGCACGTTCCGGAAAAAGGGCATCGAGAGCCTCGTGTTCTACATCTACCTCCGGTCCGGGTTGAAGATTACGGTCAGGACCTTGGACAAGCTCAAGGAGCTCGGGTTCCTCCAGGCCACCCAGGCCGGATTTTCCCTGGGAATCGACGATTTCGTCGTTCCGAAAAACAAGGCCGAATTGGTCGAGAAGGCCCACAAGAGAGTTCGGGAAGTCGAGAAGCTCTACCTCGACGGGACGATTTCCGCCCGCGAACGCTTCAACACGATCATCAACGTCTGGTCGAACGTGACCGACGAAGTCTCGGTGGCGATGATTTCAGAGATGAAAAAGATCTCCTTCGAGACCCCCAACCTCAACCCCCTGTTCGTCATGGCCGATTCGGGCTCCCGGGGCAATAAACAGCAGATCCGGCAGTTGGCCGGGATGCGCGGCTTGATGTCCAAGCCCTCGGGCGAGATCCTGGAAACGCCGATTACCAGCAATCTCCGCGAGGGCCTGAACGTCATCCAGTACTTCATCTCGACTCACGGCGCCCGCAAGGGATTGGCCGATACGGCCCTCAAGACCGCCAATTCCGGCTACTTGACCCGGAAGCTGGTTGACGTCTCCCAGGACGTCATTGTCGACCAGCACGACTGTGGGACCCTCAAGGGTGTGATGGTCTCGGCCATCGTCGAGAACGGCGAGATTGTCGAACCGTTCATCGACCGGATTGTCGGCCGGACCTCCCTGGAGAGAGTCATCCACCCCGATACCGGCAAGGTCCTGGTCGACGCCGGCCAGGAAATCACCGAGACGATCGCCCTGGAAATGCAGAACGTCGGCATCGAGAGGACCAAGATTCGGTCGGTCCTGACCTGCGAAGCCAAGCGGGGCGTCTGCCAGCTGTGCTACGGCCGGAACATGGCCTCGGGCTTCACCGTCGAGATGGGGGAGGCCGTCGGGGTCGTCGCCGCCCAGTCGATCGGTGAGCCGGGGACCCAGTTGACGATGCGGACGTTCCACGTCGGCGGCATCGCCATGGGGGAAAAGGAGCAGTCGCGGATCGAGGCGAAGAACGACGGAGCCCTGCGGTTCCATAACGTCCGGGCCGTCGAAGGGCCGGACGGACACCTCATCGTCGTCAACCGGACGGCCAATGTCGCCATCATGGACTACCGCGGCCGGGAAGTGGAGCACTATCAGGTCCCCTACGGGGCCAAGCTCTTCCTGCCCGAGGGCGGAGCGGTCAAGTCCCGCCAGATGTTCGCCGAGTGGGATCCCTTCAACACCCTGATCCTGACCGAGGATGCGGGGCATGTCGTCTTCCACGACGTCGTCCAGAAGGTTACGATGGAGGAGTCCAGGGACGAGATCACCGGGCTGATGACCCAGATCATCATCGAACCCAAGGACGAAAAGCTCCAGCCCCGAATCGAGATCATCGACCCCGCCCGCAAGACCAAGGACAAGCACGGCAAAGAGTCCCCGGTCATCTTGAAGAGGTATTATCTGCCCTCGGGAGCCCACCTCGAAGTCCAGGAAGGCGTGGAGGTCCACGCCGGACAGATCATGGCCAAGATTCCCCGGGAACAAGCCAAGACCAAGGACATCACCGGAGGCCTTCCCCGGGCCGAGGAGCTGTTCGAGGCCCGGCGGCCCAAGGCCCCGGCCGTCATCTCCGAGATCGATGGAGTCGTCATCTTCGGCGGCTTGATCAGGGGGTTCAGAAAGCTCACGGTCAAAAGCGACCGCGGAGTGGAGAAGGAATACCTGATTCCCAAGGGGGCCAATATCAGCGTCGGGGACGGGGAGCGGATCCGGGCGGGCGTTGCCCTGATGAATGGCCCGGTCAATCCCCACGACATCCTCCGGGTCTTGGGCGAGAAGGAGTTGGCCGAGTACCTCCTCCGCGAGGTCCAGGAAGTCTACCGGCTCCAGGGCGTTGCCATCAACGACAAGCACATCGAGACGATCATTCGGCAGATGCTCCGCTGGGTCAAGGTCGAGGAAGTCGGGGACACCGACTTCCTGGTCGACGAACAGGTCGACAAGTTCGTTTTCCAGGAGGAAAACGACAAGGTGAAGGAAAAGGGAGGCAAGCCGGCCAAAGCCCGGTCCCTCCTGCTCGGCATCACCAAGAGCGCCCTGAGCACGGACAGCTTCATCGCCGCCGCCTCCTTCCAGGAAACGACCCGGGTCCTGACCGAGGCCTCGATTTACGGCAAAACCGACAGGCTTCGGAGCCTGAAGGAAAACATCATCATGGGCCGGTTGATCCCCGCCGGGACGGGGTATAAATTTTACCGCGACGTGGAATTGGCGGAGGAGATCAAGCCCGCCGTGGCCTTGGATGCTCCGGCGGAGGACGATTCTCCGATTCCCGAGGGCTGAGCCCGCTCCAGGTGAAAAAAACCCTGGTTTTCTCTTGACAGGGAGGTCGGGATTTGCTAGACTCCGTCTACTCGTTTCGAGATTTCCTTCTATTCGGATTCATATAAACGAGAACCGAAGATATCAGTAAGGAGTAGTGTCTTGCCGACGGTCAGCCAGTTGATTCGCAAAGGACGGTCGCCCCAGGGCGCCAAGAGTAAATCGCCGGCCCTCGATTCCTGTCCCCAGAAGCGAGGCGTCTGCACCCGGGTGTTTACCACGACCCCCAAGAAGCCGAATTCGGCCCTCCGGAAGGTGGCCCGCGTCCGGCTGTCCAACAACATCGAGGTGACCGGATACATCCCCGGCATCGGACACAACCTCCAGGAACATTCCATCGTCCTGGTCCGGGGGGGCCGGGTGAAGGATCTTCCCGGCGTCCGCTACCATATCGTCCGCGGAACCCTCGATTCAGAAGGCACGGCCAACCGCTTCAAGTCCCGCTCGAAGTACGGCGCCAAGCGGCCCAAGGAAAAACGGACCACCTCGTAAGGGAGGACATCGATGCCACGCCGCGGAATCATCAAGAAGCGCAAGCCGGTCGGAGACCAGAAATACGGCTCGACCCTCCTCACCAAGTTCATCACCACGGTGATGCAGAAAGGCAAACGGAACACGGCTGAAAACATCGTCTACGGGGCGATGGACATCGTCAAGGAGAAGACCAAGGAAGACCCCCTCAAGGTCTTTGAAAAGGCCATGGACAACGTCCGGCCGATGGTCGAAACGAAGTCCCGCCGGGTCGGCGGGGCGACCTACCAGGTCCCGATCGAAGTGGAGATCAACCGCTCCCACTCCGTCGGGGCCCGCTGGATGGTCAAGTACGCCGAGGAACGCGGCGGAAAAACGATGAAGGAAAAACTCGCTTCCGAGATTCTCGACGCCCTGGCCAACAAGGGCGGCGCAGTCAAGAAGCGCGAGGACACGCACAAAATGGCCGAAGCCAATAGGGCTTTCGCCCATTATCGTTGGTGATCCGATACATGGTCGAAATCTTGCGATTCGGAGAAGCCGGATGCCCGGGAAACGCGAGGAAGGCGAATGACGCGAACATCGCCGCTCGCCGATACGCGGAACATCGGGATCCTGGCCCATATCGACGCGGGAAAGACGACCACGACGGAACGGATCCTCTTCACGACCGGGATCACGTACAAGATCGGGGAAGTGGACGAGGGGACGGCCGTCATGGATTGGATGGCTCAAGAGCAGGAACGTGGCATAACGATCACCTCTGCCGCCACCACCTGTTACTGGAACCGCCACCGGATCAACATCATCGACACGCCCGGACACGTTGACTTCACGGCCGAGGTCGAGAGGTCGCTGCGGGTCCTGGACGGGGCGGTGGTGCTCCTTTGCGGAGTCGGTGGAGTCGAGCCTCAATCCGAGACTGTTTGGCGGCAGGCGGATAAGTACCGAGTGCCCCGGATCGTGTTCATCAATAAGATGGACCGTGTCGGGGTCGACCCGGAACGAGCCGTGGCGATGATTCGCTCCCGGTTCGGCGCCTATCCCCTCCCCATTCAGGTTCCGCTCGGCCGGGAGGACTCCTTTCGAGGGGTTGTCGACCTGGTCGAGCAAGAAGTTTATGACTGGGGTATGAATGTGACTGGAATGGACTTCGAAAAGCGGGCGATCGGCGAGGCCGAGGAGGCCGAAGTCCGCGTCCGAAGGGCGGAGATGATCGAAGCCCTGGCCGAAGTCGACGACCGGGTCCTGGAAGCTTTCCTCGAGGGCGGGGCCCTTTCCCCGGTCGAGCTCAAGGCCGCCCTGCGGCGGGCCACCCTGGCCGGGAAATGCGTCCCGGTCCTTTACGGGGCCTCTTTCCGGAATAAGGGCGTCCAGCCGCTGCTCGAGGCCATCGTCGATTACCTCCCGTCCCCGGCCGACATTCCCCCCGTCCAGGGCCTTCACCCCAAGACCCATCAGCCTGAATCCCGGCGTCCCTCCGATGACGAGCCTTTTTCAGCTCTCGTCTTCAAGCTTCAGAACGATCCCTTCCTGGGGTCCTTGGCCTATTTCCGGGTGTACTCGGGCAAGGCCAAGGCCGGGACGGCTTTTTATAACGCCGTCAAGGACGAGGAGGAGCGGCCCGGAAAGTTCCTCGAGATGCATTCCAGCAAGCGCCGGGAAGTCAAGGAGTTGTTCACCGGCGATATCGCGGCCATGGGGACGATGAAGCCGGTTTCCACGGGCGATACGTTCTGCGCCAAGAACCGGCCGATCATCCTTGAATCGATCAAGTTTCCCGAGCCGGTGATTTCGGTTGTTCTCGAACCGCGGACCCGGGCCGAGCATGGCAAGCTTCAGTCCTCCCTGGCCAAACTGGGGAAGGAAGACCCGACGGTTCGGATCACCCAAGACCCCAATACCGGCCAGACTATCGTCTATGGGATGGGCGAACTCCATCTGGACATCCTCATGGACCGCCTTTCCCGAGAGTTCGGCGTCCAGGTCAATATGGGCCGGCCCCAGGTCGCTTACAAGGAGACGATCCTCAAGAAGGCCGCGGGCGAGGGCGTTCACGATCGGCCGCTGGCCGGCAAGCCCCAGTTTGCCCGAGTCCGGCTGGAGGTCGAGCCTCTCGGCCGGAAAACGGGCTTCGTCTTCGAAAACCGGCTGAAGAACAGCATCCTTCCCGCGGAGTACGCCGGTCCGGTCGAGGACGGCATCCGCGAAGCCCTGGACTTCGGCCAACTGGCCGGATTCCCCATGACCGACCTTAAAGCCGTCCTGACCGGGGCCGAGTACCGGGAAGACGAGGCCTCCGAGACGGCCTTTAAAATCGCCGCCGCGGCCGCCTTTAAAAACGCCGCCCTCAAGGCCGGGCCGGTTCTGCTGGAGCCCCTGACCCGGCTGGAAGTCGTCGTTCCCGATGAGTACCTGGGGGACGTCGTTTCCGACCTCAACGCCCGGCGCGGGACGATCGACGGAATGGACAGCCGGGCCGGAGCCCGCGCCATCCATGCCCTGGTCCCTCTGTCGGAAATGTTCGGCTATGCCACGATCCTCCGGACCCTGACCCAGGGCCGGGGCGTGTTCACAATGGAATTCTTCGCGTACGAGGCCGTCCCGCCGGCGATCATGGAGCAGATCATCGCCCGGATCGAAGGTCGGATCTCTTACGACAACTAAGGGAGGTTGCGATGGCAAAGGCGAAATTCGAACGGACGAAGCCCCACGTGAACGTGGGGACGATCGGGCACATCGACCACGGGAAGACGACGCTGA
>JAFGEN010000119.1 GCA_016931595.1 Candidatus Aminicenantota bacterium
CGATCCGTCGAACGTCCATCCATCCCTCCCGGCTCGCGGTCCTTCCTTATATATGTCAAGACGTCGGCTTTGTGCAAGAAGCCGCCGCCGAATTATGGACTCCGATTTTGACAACTCCGCCGGCGTCGCATATATATTGCTCTCGGCTCAACTCCCAATGAAAGGATCGCGGCCCATGAGCATGACCCGAAGGGATTTCGTTCGCTGGACGGGAATCGGGGCGACGGCGGCGGCTGCTGCGGGCATCGCCCCGGCCTCGGCCGGGACGGGCCGAACGGAACAACAGGCGGCCTCCGGGGGATTGAGCCCGGAGGAGCGCGGCATCCACCCCATCCTGGAAAGGGACCATCCCTACATCTTCATCGACTCCTGCATGCAGATGTGGCCCGACGCGCCGTTTGCCGACGCCCATCGCTACGGGGCCACAGTTTACGGCGTCACGGCCTGGGATCCGCATCTGGACGTCGACCGGGCCCTGGAGGGTTTGATGTTTTGGCATGCCGTGGTCCGGAAGCATCCAACCCTGGCCATTGTCGCCAAGGCCGCGGAAATCCCCGGGCTGAAAAAATCCGGCCGGGCCGGCTTGCTCCTGGCCTCCCAGTGCGGGGACTTCATCGGCGACAAGCTCCATCGCCTCGAGGCGTTTTACCGGCTGGGCCTGCGGATGCTGATTTTGGCCTACAGCCAATCCAACAGGCTCTGCGGCGGTTGCCTCGACAAAGCCGATGGGGGGTTGACCTCGCTGGGCGAATTGGTCGTGGACGAATGCAACCGCCTGGGCCTGCTCCTGGACGGCTCCCATATCGGCGCCCGCTCGGCCCTTGAGATGATCGAACGCAGCCGTCAACCGGTCGTTTTCAGCCACTCCGGAGCCGACGCCGTGGCGCCCAATCCGCGCAATGTCGATGATGCCCGGATCAAGGCCTGCGCGGCCAAGGGCGGGGTCGTCGGACTGTGTCCTTGGGGCCCGATGGTCTTGAAAAAAGGCCGGACGACCCGCCCGACCGTCGATGATTTCATCGATCACATCGACCATGCCGCCCAGATCGTCGGCGGCGTCGATCACCTCGGCGTCGGGACGGACATGAGTCTGGGGACTTATCCGGAACACGTCGCCGACCCCTGGGGCGCTCCGGCCCTCAAAGACGTGGCCGGGGCTTACGACAAGCACATCACCGCGAACTTCCGCTCTCCGCTCCGGATGGTCGAGGGCTTCAGCCAGTACGCCGAGGTTGTCCATTTCGCCGATCGCCTCGGTACGCGCGGGTACTCGGATTCCGATATACGAAAGATTCTGGGGGAGAATTTTCTTCGGGTTTTCGGCCAAGTCTGGAAGTGAATTTTGAAGAAAATTCGTCCCGCCCTGGCTTGGCTGGCCCTTTTTTCAGCGATATCCTGCGCCGCGGAAGCCCCACCCCCTCAGGCCGCAGCTTCCGCGGCCATTCCCCCCGGCGCCTTCGGCGACCTCGGCAACGGCTTCTACCTCAACCCGATCTTCCCCGGCGACTATCCCGACCCGGCCATTCTCCGCGACGGGGCCGATTACTACATGACCCATACGCCCCACGACAACAAGCCCGGCTTGATTGTCTGGCACTCCCGGGACTTGGTGAACTGGAACGCGATCGGCGCGGCCTTGACCGAAGGAGCGGGCGAGATTTGGGCTCCCGAGCTGATCAAGCACGGCGGCAAGTTCTATATCTACTATCCCAACCAGACGACCCGGTCCAACTGCGTCGTGACGGCCGATTCCCCGGCCGGCCCCTGGTCCGCGCCGGTCGACCTGAAAATCGGAAACATCGACCCCGGCCATATTGTAGGCGAGGACGGAAACCGCTATCTCTATTTCTCCAACGGGCACATGATCCGACTGGCTCCCGACGGCCTTTCGACGATCGGGGAAGCCCGCAAGGTCTATGAAGGCTGGGCTTATCCGGAGGACTGGCTGGTCGAATGCTTCTGCCTGGAATCGCCCAAGCTTTTCCGTCGGGGAGAATATTTCTATCTCGTTTCAGCCCAGGGCGGCACGTCAGGTCCGGCCACGGGCCACATGGCCGTCGTCGCCCGGTCGAAATCCGTCCTCGGACCCTGGGAAAACTCGCCCACCAATCCGCTCATCCGCACGTTCTCATCGGCCGAACCCTGGTGGTCGAAGGGGCATGCCAGTTTTGTCGACACGCCCGGCGGCGACTGGTACGTCGTCTATCATGCGGCCAAGAACAACCGCCGGACACGCGGCCGAATGACCTTGCTCGAGCCGGTCGAGTGGACGGCCGACGGTTGGCCGCGGCTTGGGGACGGTGTCGATCCGGCGAAGCCGATCCCGATGCCGCAAGGGGAGAACGTCGGCTCGACGATCGACCTGCAGGGCGATTTCGAAACGCTGTTTCGCAATCACCGTTGGCAGGCCGCCGGTTCTTTCGATCCGGCCCGATACGTTTTCTCTGGAAACGTCCTCAAGATGAAAGCTCTTGGCGAGAAGACCGAAGATTCGCATCCGCTTCTTTTCCAGGCTCATCACGACCGGTACGAAGCATCGGTGGAAATCGCGGCCGGCGCGGCCGGATTCCGCGGACTGATGCTTTATTATGGGCCGCGTTATTACTACGGCTGCGGCCTCGGGCCGGACGGCATTTATCGCTTCGGCGTCGACAGCCGCGAAAAAGTCGTCGACGTTCCCGGTGGTCCTTCCGTCCATTTCAAGATCGTCAACGACGACCAGACCGTCGGCCTGTTTTACAGCCATGACGGAGCGGCCTGGAAGCGGGTCGAGGACGCGGTCGATGTTTCGCCCTTCCAGACCAATCTCCTCCGCGGGTTCCGCAGCCTTCGGCCCGCCCTCTTCGCCTGCGGCGCCCCCGGCGCCGAGGCGGAGTTCCGGAATTTTTCCTACCGGGCGAAATAATTCGGGGCCAATAAATCGGTGCCAGGTTACTCATTCCCCGATTTCCCGGATACGAACGCGGGGCGGAAATTGGGGAATGAGTAACCTGGCACCGAATCAAAATTTACGCAGGATTTCAGTAAGTCAGCTTGTATTTGACAAGCCGGGGCGGATCTTCTTGGGACTTGATCAACGCATAGAGCATAATGTTGCGATCGATAAAGACCTCGCCCAAATATTCCTTCTGTCTGGGTCCGTCGAGTCGAAAATCAACAAGAGTATTCGGCATTTTATAGCGAGCGGTCAGTCCGAGGTCTGCGTTGTAAAGATCAAGGAAAGCCGTATCATACCCTGGATTCAAATAGAAATAAGCCAGCTGATCGTCATCCATGAGAAAAGGCTGGAACAATCTGGCGGACGGCCTTGCGTTCCCGATACTCATCGTTCTCTTTTTCGGGTCGACCTTTAAAAATGTCGACAGGCCGGTGTAAAAATCCGTTTGGCCCGCGATGTCTCGAAGAGAATTTCCTGCCATATCGAATTTGATCAGACGATAGGGGCTGAAGGGTGAGAAAACGATCTCTTTTTTCGAGTTGACGAGAAGATTCGAAGCCTTCGAGCTGAACGCCCGTTCGACGATTTTGGGAATGTTCATTTGAATCGCTCTTTTCAGCAAGTCCCTGTCCGGGTCGATGAACGGGCCGAATGAGCGGTCGATTTTCCCGAGGGTTTTCGAGCAGTGAATGGGAATATGTCCCTCCACCATGATCAAGTTGGAGTAGAAGTAAGTCCCCTCGACGAGGATGATGTCGTCATAGTCGGCGTCACTTTTCCCCAAGCGGAGAAATTTCCCGTCCCGGTCATAGACATTGATTCTCCGCTGGCGGTTGTCGATGACGTAAATATTTTCGTCTTCGAGAATGCGGATTTTTTCCGCTTCCTTGGACAGCTCTCCCGGACCCTGCCCGCCTCGGCCGAAAGAAAAAAGAAACGTCCCTTCCGGTGAAAAACATTGGATCCGGCTGTTGCCGCTGTCGAGGATAAAGACCCGTCCCTGGGAATCGATGGCAAACGAGCTCGGCTTGTAGAAATCCTCATTTTTCTCGTCCGACCCGACCGACCAGACAAGTTCGGCCTTCATGGGTTTTTCATCGATTCGGCTCTGTAAATAATGCGAATGCGCGGTCAGGCCGGCCGTAATCAGGAATGGAAAGATCGTCAGGATGATGAATCGACGACTCATGTTGAACACCCCATGCGCCCAGAATACCCGCGTTTTGTAACCGCGTCAAGAATCGGGACCGGGCAAAACTCCACTGGACTGCTTGACGCCGATAATCGGCCGGGCATACCATCCAAGGCGAACCGGGAGGGCTGCCATGAAGAAAAAAGTCGTCGGCGTCAAGGCCACCATCATTGAAGTGAAGGACGAATGCTCGCTCGGATACAAGCCCGGCGATTCGGCCCTCATCACCCAGCACGGTGTCGAGGGCCGCATCTGCATCCATGCCCTGTACAGCCTGCTTCCGGCCGCATTCGCCATGCTTTACGATGCGGAATTCTCCTGGCTGGCCGATACGGACGTCAAGACTCACGCCTGCCCCGACGCGGCCAAGCCGGTGATCTTCAAGCTCCGGAAAGTTAGGGAGGAAGAGTAGATCGCCAAACGGTTTCGTGTCTTATTCCATGGCGTCCGCGATCGCTCTGTCTGGGTGGAGCCGAACGAGAAAACCGGCGCAGGGAAGACAGAGAATGCCGTCTCGAATAAAGCGTTCCCTTCCTCGATAAAGAAGAGCCGTCCGGCTTTCGGGATACTCGTCCTTGAAAGCTTTAAGCCCTCTTAAGTCAGCCGGTTTCACGACGCCCGAGTTTTTTACTTCGATTCCCCAAAAATCCCTCGGTCCGTATACGACAAAATCGACCTCCACGCCGGACCGAGTCCGCCAGTAGCCCAGTTCGCTTTTTTCCCGGGCGTAAGCCGCCCAGGCCTGAAGGTTTTGAGCGACGAGGCCCTCAAGGGCTTGGCCTTCGAGTTCTTCCGGACGGTCGAGCGGGCCTGTGGGTCTCAAGGAGCGGAAGACGCCCGCGTCGAAGAGATAAAACTTCGCATGGGCGGCCAAGGCCCGTTTTGCCCGGCGGGTGAAGACCGGGAGACGGAATCCGAGGAGGATGTCTTCAAGGATCCCAATATAGCCTTCCACGGTTTTTCGTTCCACGGCGCAATCGCGGGATATGTTGGCTACGTTCAGGATGGACGCGTGGGAGAAGCTGACCGCTTCCAGAAATCGGGAGAATCCGCCGATGTTTCTCACCAGCCCTTCCATCTGGACTTCTTCCCTGACGTAAAGAGCCGCATAGGACCGAAGCGTCTCGGCCGGATTCCGCGACCCGCGAATGACCGGCAGAAGACCGATCCTGAGGGTTTCCTCCAAACCGAACCGGCTCCCCAATTCCGAAGCCATGAAGGGATGCATGGTGGTGAGGAGGGCCCGGCCGCTCAGCAGATCGATGCCGCCTCGTTTTAGCTTGCGGGCGCTGGACCCGGTAAGAGTAAACCGGAATCCCTCTTTGGCTTCGATGAGACGGTGGACTACGGAGAGGACTTCGGGCACGCGCTGAACCTCGTCGATGATGATGTGCTTACGGTCTCCCTGGGCGCGGACCAACTCCTCCAGTCTCTCGGGTCTTGCGGCGAAAGTTCGAATTTTTTCAGGGTCTAGGAGGTCGATATAATAGGCCTCAGGGTAACGACGGGTGATGAATGTGGATTTTCCCGTGCCGCGAGGGCCGAAAAGGAAAAAGC
>JAFGEN010000120.1 GCA_016931595.1 Candidatus Aminicenantota bacterium
CCGGGGAAAGATTCCGGCGGCCCAGGCGGCGGCCAGACCGAGCCCCAAAGCCAGGGCTGCCGACGACAGCTCATCGGCCGGACCCAGGAGGAACAGGACGAGACCCGATCCGGCCGCATAGGCGGCCACCGGAACGGCCGATCCCTTTCTGTGTTCGAACGCCGTGCGAAAGATTGCGAGGGCGGGCCATAGAGCGGCGCCTGAAAACAGCAAGATCGAGGCATGAAGAAGGAGAAACGGCGCCGAAGGCTCGAATCGGAGGAGAGAGATATTGGAGTGAACGGCCGTCTTTTCGATCACCCAAACACAAGCGGATAAAAGGAAGGGCGGCAGGAGAAGCGCCGCCCGCGCAAACCCCGGCCGTTTCAGCCGGCCTGCGAATAGATGGGTCAGTCCGGCGGCGAGGCCGAACAGCGTCAGGGCGGTCAGGAAGATTTCCATCGGAGAACCGGTCAAATCGGCCCACGAAAGAAAGCCGGCCTGGTCGGGGGAGAACAGGGGCGAAGACGAGGCCGGTTCAAGTCGGGCGAGAGGGAAGAAAACGGCCCGGAAGACGATGAGGCCGAGCATCGAAGCGATGACGGCTTCGGGCCGGCGTTGGCGGAGGGCCCGCCATTCAACCAGGCCGGCGATCATCGCCAACAGAAGAGCGAGAGCAAGGGAAGCCAGGGAGAAAAAGGCCAGCATGTCCCTCACCGCCCGCCGGTTGGCGGCCGTAGAGGGCGGCCGGAGGCTGACGGTGGCCGTGATCCGGCCCTCCGCCGTCCGCAAGGGAAACAAGAGGATCGACGGCGCCTCTTCCGGCAGTCGGGGCGTGCCGATGAATTCGTCCCGATTTCCGGAGAACAGACGTTCGTAGTCCAAGAGATTTTCCCGGAAATCCCAGAAATCGACGGTCGCATTCCTCCGGAGGCGAGCGGAAAGGAAGCCGTATTCGTCCACATATGCGGAGCGGAATTCGGGGGAGAAGGCAAGAAGGCGGTGAATCACCAGGACCGCTCCGGAATCGAGTCGGACGACCAGGGACAGGACCGATGAGGCCGGGTCGCGGACTAAGATCTGCTTCGGCCGGAACGAAGGGGTCAAGGGCGGAGGATTTCCCGCCAACAACGGCTCGAGGTTGACGACCCGGCCGAACCAAAGCCGGATGTTCTTGTCGGACCCGTAAAGCGCGACGCCTTCCGTCTCCCCGTCGAGGTTGAGGGACTTGAATAAGGCGAATTGGTCCTGGGCCGTTTTAGGAAATGGATTTCGCGTCAGGCGGTCGAGGGCCTGCTCCTGGTCTCGAACGATGACGGCATACGCTTTCTGGATCAGGGCGGCTTGTTTGCGAAGGATGGCCAGCGATCGCTCCGGGCTTCCGGAAACGATGAGGCGGGGCATGACGAGGGCGAACCCTCCCCCCACTGCCGCCAGGGACGCGGCGAGCAGGGCGGGAATAAACGTCCGGATTTTCATCGTTGCTCTGCCCGAACCTGAAGCAGAAAACAGGACCCGGATGCTCCGGCAGGGGGAGAGGCTCCGGAGAACTTCAGACGGAGAAGAAAAAAGACGTCAAAGGCCAGCGTCCTGCGGTCGGGCGTCTCGACCTCCCAGCGGGCCTTGTATATGACCGCGCCGTGTTCGAGGTGCGGCACGTCCGGATAAAACCCGGTCGTCCGGTGGATTCGAAAGAGCTTCCTAAACCAGAGAACGGCTTGTTCCCGGGACAGAAGGTCCGAGAAAGCGACCGGCCTGGAAAAAGAAACGTTGATATACGAGCCGGGACGGATCAGGCTCGCTAAAACGGCGGCCTCGCCGTCGAGAAAGGCCCGGTCGATCGACCTCGCGGCCGGAGAGACCAGGGACAGGACGAAGGAAACCAGAACCGGCCCGAGGTGAAACACGTGGGGTCCCGGGCGATGCGTTCCCGGTCAGTCTTTCTTCTTCTCTTCTTCCTTCACTTCCGCTTCGAGTTGCTTGGCCCGGGCCGCGTCTTTGAGACTGCTCAAGCCGGCGATCAGGGCGATCAAGCCGCCGAAGAACAGGATGGGAGGAACAAAGCCTTTGAGCAGGGACTTGAACGCCCACCACCAGGTCGGAGAGGCGATCAAAAGAACGACGCTCCCGGCCATAGCAATCAGGCCGCCGATAATCGCGATCAATTTACCCATGTGAGTCCTCCCTCTGGGATGAGTGTTTGTTCGGTGGGATTATAACAAAACGAATTCCCCCGGCGCAACAGGATCGCAATTTCTGCAAGCCGCGTCATCCGGTTGGGGCCGGCCGGGGGGTTGGAGTATAATGGAGGGGGTTGACTCTTCGGTCAAGGCGGAGATATGAAAAATTGTTACCTGAAGGCGGCGATCCTCCTTGTCCTGGCCGCCGGATTCGCCGCTCCCGCGGTCCCCGGCCCGGAATCCCGCGGGCAAATCACTCACGAAACCGGCGTGACCAATATCGAAGTCCCGGTCCGTGTCTTCAAGGGCGACGCGTTCGTTGATTCGCTCCAGAAGGACGATTTCGAAGTGCTGGAGGACGGAGTCCCCCAGGAGATCGATGCCGTTTACTTGATCCGAAAGACCAGCGTCGCCCGAAACGAAGGAGAGACCGCGGTCCGTCCTCCGACCGGCCGGCTCTTCGTCCTCTTATTCGAAATGTCCGAATACCAGGCCGAGATCACCAAAGCCATGGATTATTTCTTCGAGCATGTGATCGAGGCCCAGGACGAGCTGATCCTGATGACCCCGATGAACACGTACAACCTGAAGCCGGGCATGTTCCTGAAAACCTCGCGGGCGAAGATCAAGGACGAATTTCTGGCCAAGGTCAGGTCGGGTGTCCTTCTGGGCAGCGCCGAATACAGGTCGCTCATGCGAGAGCTGGTCAGGGTCATGTCGGACGAAGGATTCCTCGACCAGAAACTCCTCCTTTACGGGGAGACGATGAGACGGCTGGAAACACTGCGCAACGTCGACCAGGAGAAGCTGGTCGAGTTCGCCCGTTTTCTCAAGAGCCGACAGGGCCAAAAGCATGTCTTTTTTTTCTACCAGAAGGAAGTCGTCCCCAAAATCAACGCCAAGGAAATCTCCCTTCTGATCGAAGCCAACCAGGAGCGACCGGACGTCATGTTCGACCTGATGGAGAAGTTCGAGTTTTACAACCGGGATGTGACCTTCGACATTCGGGCGGTCCAGGAGGCGTTTTCCGATTCCTCGATCGCCGTTCATTTTCTCTTCCTGACGAAAACCCAGCCCCCCTCAATCGAGTTCGGAGTGGGAAGCGGCACGGCCCTCAAGGAAAGCCCGGAATCGACAGCGGGCAGC
>JAFGEN010000121.1 GCA_016931595.1 Candidatus Aminicenantota bacterium
CTAGCAAACAACACTCAGGTTTGCTCGTTTTTCAATTCCCCCCCTTGACAAAGGCCTCTTGAGGTGGTAAATTGGCACTCGTCATTATTGACTGCTAATTCACTTCAAAGGAGGTTTTTATGAAGATTTCCCCGTTGCATGACCGCGTTCTTCTGAAGCGGATCGAGGAACAAGAGGTCAAAAGAGGCAGCATCATCATCCCCGACACGGCCAAGGAAAAGCCCCAAGAGGCCGAGGTGATCGCCGTCGGCAAGGGCCGGATGACCGACGAGGGCAAGGTGCTCCCGCTCACGGTGAAGGCCGGCGACAAGGTCCTCATCGGCAAGTACGCCGGAACCGAGGTGACGATCGACGGCGTGGAACACATCATCCTGCGCGAAGAAGAGATCCTGGCGGTCCTCGCCTGATCCGGCGCGCAATATCGGCAAGGAGAGTAAGACATGGCAAAACAGATTCTGATGGGCGACGACGCCCGGCATTCGATGCTCAAGGGCGTCAACACCCTGAGCAACCTGGTTAAGGCGACTCTCGGCCCCCGCGGCAAGAACGTCGTCATCGACAAGAAGTTCGGCTCCCCCACGAGCACCAAGGACGGTGTGACCGTGGCCAAGGAAGTCGAGATCAAGGACCCCTACGAGAATATGGGCGCCCAGCTGGTCAAGGAAGTGGCCTCCAAGACGTCCGACGTCGCCGGCGACGGGACGACGACCGCCACCGTCCTGGCCCAGGCCATCTACGGCGAGGGCCTCCGCTACGTCACGGCCGGGGCCAACCCCACCATGATCAAAAAAGGCATCGACAAGGCCGTCGAGACCGTCGTCTCGGAACTCAAGAAGATCAGCCGCGAGGTCTCCGGCGAAATGATCGCCCAGGTCGGAGCCATCTCGGCCAACAACGACGAATCCATCGGCAAGATCATCGCCGAGGCCATGGACAAGGTCGGCAAGGACGGCGTCATCACCGTCGAGGAAGCCAAGAGCATGGAAACGGCCCTGGACATCGTCGAGGGCATGCAGTTCGACCGCGGCTACCTCTCCCCGTATTTCATCACCGACCCCGACCGGATGGAATGCGTCCTGGAGAACGCCCTGATCCTCCTCCATGAGAAGAAGGTCAGCAACCTCCGCGAGCTCCTGCCGCTTCTGGAAAGCGTCGCCCGCGTCGGCAAGCCCCTCGTCATCATCGCCGAGGAAGTCGAGGGCGAGGCCCTGGCCACCCTCGTCGTCAACAAGCTCAAGGGCACGTTCATGTGCGCCGCGGTCAAGGCCCCCGGCTTCGGCGACCGCCGCAAGGCCATGCTCGAGGATATCGCCATCCTGACCGGCGGCAAGGTCATCACCGAGGACATCGGGGTCAAGCTGGAGAAGGTCGACCTCGAATGGCTCGGCGAGACAAAGAAGATCGTCATCGACAAGGACAACACGACCATCGTCGAGGGCAAGGGCAAGGCGGCCGACATCCAGGCCCGGATCAAGCAGATCCGAACCCAGATCGAAGACACGACCTCCGACTACGACCGGGAAAAGCTCCAGGAACGGCTGGCCAAGATGGTCGGCGGCGTGGCCCTGATCAAGGTCGGAGCGGCCACCGAGACCGAGCTGAAGGAAAAGAAAGCCCGGGTCGAGGACGCCATGCACGCGACCAAGGCGGCCGTCGAGGAAGGCATCGTCCCCGGCGGCGGCGTGGCCCTGCTCCGGGCCCAGAAAGCCCTGGAGACTCTGAAGGTCGAAGGCGACTTCAAGATCGGCGTCGACATCATCAAACGGGCCGTCGAAGAGCCGCTCCGCCAGATCGCCAACAACGCCGGGCTGGAAGGCTCGGTCGTGGTTGAGAAGGTCCGCGAGGCCAAGCAGGATGTCGGGTTCAACGCCTTGGCCGAGAAGTACGAGGACATGATCAAGGCGGGCATCCTTGACCCGACGAAAGTCGTCCGGATCGCCCTCCAGAATTCGGCCTCGATCGCCGGGCTGATGCTTACGACCGCAGGCCTGATCACCGAACTCCCCGAGGAAGATAAGAAGCCGGCGTATCCCACACCGCCCGGCGGCGACATGTACTGAGTCGCTGAGAACGCGTTCTCCCAGGGGGGCGGCCGTCAGGCCGCCCCCCTTTTTTCTTCCCGGCCGGCCGTTTCTGGTATGATAAGCCGGATGAATCCCTTCCGGATGAAGCTTTTCGACCGCTATCTCCTGCGGGAGATCCTTCCCCCGTTCGGACTCGGTCTGCTTGTCTACAGTTTCGTCCTGATGGCCAACCAGATTCTCCAGTATCCGGAGCTCTTCATTTCACAGGGCGTCTCCTTCACGGATTCGACCAAGCTGCTCGTCTATATCATCCCCTCGATTCTGGGTTTCACCGTCCCCATGGCCGTGATCATGGGCATCCTGGCCGGCCTGGGCCGGATGTCCTCGGATTCGGAGTCCGTCGCTCTCAAAACCCTGGGCGTCAGCCATGCCCGGATGATCGGGCCCCTGCTGCTGTTCGCCGTGTTCGGCTGGGCGGTCACCTCCGTTCTTACCCTCTACGTGATTCCGAGGTTCAATTATCTCTTTCTCCAGACGACCGTGACGGCGGTTTTGGACAAGGCCCAGATCCGGATCACTCCCCAGGAGTTCAACCAGACGATCCCGGGACGGGCCGTTTATCTCCAGGACACCGACCCGAACGGGGATTGGAAACGGGTGTTCGTCGGTTTCACCGCCGGCCGGTACGAATCCCGCGTCGTTCTGGCTGAACGGGGCCGGCTGAATTACTACCCAATTGATAAGCGGGCGACGGTCGAGCTCTTCGATGTCGTCCAGCACTATGCCGTCGGCGACGAGCCCCAGCGCTACGAGTGGCTGGCCTCCCCCCATATCACCCAGGAGCCCGACTTCCGCGGCATGATCAACGTCTTCAATTCCGAAAAACGGGCCAGGGAAAAAAACATCGATGAGTTGCTGACGGACCTGGCCGCGGCCCGGTCCGAGCGGGCCGGCCTCGAAATTAAAAAAGAAGACGTCCGCCGGCGAGGGTTGCCGGAAAACAACCCCGAGGCGATGCAGAACGGGACCGACATCCTTCTTCTGGATTACGAAGTCCGCACGCTCCAAGTTGAGGTCCACAAGCGGTTCGCCCTGCCGTTCGTTTGCCTGATTTTCGTCTTCATGGGACTTCCCCTTGGGCTTTCGACCAAAAAGGGCGGCCGGACCAGCGGCTTCACTATTAGCTTGGTGATCATCCTGGCCTACTATATTTTCCTCACCTTCGGGGAACAGTTGGCGATGCAAGGCCGCGCCTCGCCGTGGCTCGGGATTTGGAGCGGAAATATCATCTTCGGCCTTGTCAGCCTGGTTCTTTTCGTCCGCTCGGCCCGGGAACGGCCGTTTCTCCTCAAGTGGGTTCAGCGGCCGCCCGTCTCCGAGCCCGAGTCGGAATCCGACCGCCGGAGGAAGGCGGCCCGCGAAGCGAAGCGGCGGCCCTCCCTTCTCCGCCTCCTCGGGATGAAAATCCCCTTCCCCGACATTCTAGACCGCTATTTCATCCGCCGCTATCTCTGGATCGGGGGCTTGATCCTGCTCAGTGTGGTTTCGATTTTTTCGATCGTGACGTTTTTCGACCGGTATGTGCATATCGCGGCGCATCACCAGCCGGTGTCGATGCTTCTGGAATACATTTATTACCGGCTCCCGGAATTTTTCCAGCTCGGCCTGCCGATGACCGCCCTGATGGCCACCCTTCTGACCCTGGGTCTCTTCTATAAATTCAACGAGGTCACGGCCATGAAGGCCTGCGGGGTGAGTGTCTTGCGGATGATCATCCCGGCCTTTTTTCTGGCCGCGGTCATCGGCGGGATATCGTTCGGCATCCAGGAAAACGTCCTGCCCCGGGCCAACCGAAAAGCGGCCGAGACCTGGAACCGGATCAGGAAGGTGTCCGACCCGGCCGCCGGGATGCAGGGTCTCTCCTGGAGGACGAACAAGGCCCGCGACATGTTCTTCAATTACGAGTATTTTGACCCGAATCGACTCCAGTTCCGCAAGCTCTGGGTCTTCGAGATCGACCCGGCCGCCTGGAAACTGAAACGGCGGCTGTTCGCCGAGACTGCCCGGCTGGGGGACGGAGAGATTCTCCTGGAGAACGGCTGGGTTCGGGATTTCCAGGGGGCGGATATTTCCCGTCCTCCAGACCCGGTGCTGTTCGAGGCCGAACGCGTGGCCTTGCCCGAGGGCAAAAGGCTCTTTCTGAACGAGGTCAAGGATCCATCCCAGATGAAATACCGCGAGCTCGGCCGTTACATCGAGGACGTCGAAAAGCTGGGGTTCGATACGACCCGGCTCCAAGTGGACCGGAGCGCGAAGCTCTCGTTTCCATTCGTCGCCGTCGTCATGACCCTGCTGGGTATTCCCTTTGCTTTCGCCATGGGCCGGCGCGGGGCCCTGGTTGGGATCGGGGTCAGCCTGGCGATCGCTCTCGTCTTCTGGACGGCGATCGGGATTTTCAAGAGCCTCGGCGGGGTCGGAATCCTGCCGGTCTTCCTGGCCTCGTGGGGACCGCCGCTTCTGTTCGGCGCCCTCGGGCTATTTCTTTCCCTCCGCCTCAAATCCTGATTCGGATTCTGATCACATCCGGTATTTACCAAAATCCTCCGGCTGGAGTGTTTCCAGCCATTTGCAGAGGTTCTCCGGATTATCGAGCGAAGGGTCGAGGGTCAGGCAGTGGGCCCGGTCGATGACGCCCTCCTCGACGAAGATCGGAGCGTCCGTCCTCAGCGCCAGCGCGATCGCGTCCGACGGCCGGGAATCGATGAGAATCTCCCCATTCCGGCTTCGGCAGCTGATCACGGCGTAAAACGTGTTGTTCCTGATTTCGTTGATCGTGACACGGTCCACTGTGATCGACAGACGGTCCAGGAGATTGGACATGAGATCGTGAGTCATCGGCCGCGGGGTGGTGATGTTTTCGATCCTGAGGGTGATGGCGTTGGCTTCGAATACCCCGATCCAGATGGGGAGGAGCCGATCGGTCTCCGGGTCCTGGAGGACGACAATCGGCATCTTGGATATGGGGTCGACCACCAGTCCCTTGATCCGCATTTTAATCGGCACGACGGAAATCTCCTGCGTGAAATATAAAATCTGCCCCCCCTAAAGTCAAGGAAAACCCGGCGAACAGGGCCTACCCGTATGTAAAGAATCTTATCTTGACTGTTAAGCCTTGAAGACTCCCGGATGCCATGCCCGGGAACTTCGTCTTGGGGCTCCCAGCGTAGGCCTTTTCTTTTCCCCCGCCAAGTGTTAAAATTCTCCTGTATCTTCGCTCCGGTTGACGGGCCCATCAGGGACGGCGATGCCGTTTTTTTGGCCCGAAAGTTGCATCTCATGGAGATGGAGGAGAGAACGATGAAGACGAAAAAGACGGTTTTGATAGTGCTGAGCATCCTTCTTGTCGCCGGAACCCTCTCGGCCCAGGGCTGGAAGGGCAAAGGCCGGTTCAACGGCGTCGTCAAAGACGAAGCCGGCGTGCCCATCGAAGGCGTCAGCGTCAAGCTGTTTCATGTCGGGGAAAAAGGCGGTTTCGAGGTCAAGACGGATAAAGACGGGAAATATACCGCGGCCTGGCTCCGTTTCGGAGCGTGGAACGTCGATTTCTACAAGGTCGGCTACGAATTGAAGCAGATTCAGGTCCAGATCCAGGAACTGGGAAAGAATCCCGATATCGAAATGGTCTTGAAAAAGGCAGAAGGGCTTATGCTGACCGACGACCTCAAAAAGGACCTCGAGGCGGCCAATGCCCTGTTCGAAAAGGAAGACTATACGGGGGCGATCGCAGCCTTTGAAGCCATGCTGGTCAAGAATCCCGACGTCTATATTCTCTACAAGAATATCGGAAACTGCTATTTTTCCATGGAGCAGTACGACAAGGCCGAGGAGGCCTACTTGAAGATCTTGGAGAAGGAGTCCGGGAACATCGATGCGATCATGGGAGTCGCCAACAGCTACGCCAACCGTAATGAAAATGAAAAGGCCATGGAATGGTACAACAAGATCGACATGGCCAAGATCACCGACTCGACGGTCCTGGTCAATATCGGCATCAACTACATGAAAGCCGGGCAGACTGAGATGGCCCTGAAATTCTTTCAACAGGCCGTGGCCGTCAATCCGAAAGACCTGGATGCCTTGTACCGCCTCGGCGTTCAATATATTGCCACCAATAACAAGGCGGAAGCGATCGCCTGTTTCGAAAACTTCCTGAAGATTGCCCCTTCGGATGAAGAACGAGTTCCTCAAGTCCAGGGCTTCCTGGAATACCTGAAGAAATGAAGCGCATCGCCGGCCTGTTGTTTGCGGTTGTCCTGGCCGCGGCCTGCGGAAAGGTTTTCACCGTCCCCCTGGACGAGGAAGGCAAGGCGTTCTACGACACTGCCCGCCTGATCATGACGAACGCGGAAGACGCGATCTTCCGCCGCCTGCCCGATGCCGGGGCCCGGGCGGAATTCATTGTCGACTTTTGGGACAAGCGCGACCCGGACCCTGAGACTCCGGAGAACGAATTCAAAACCGAGTTCCAGCGCCGGGTGGATTATGCCAACTCCCATTTCAACGAGGGCAAGCGGGGCATCAACACCGACCGCGGCCGGGTTTACCTCTATCTTGGCCCGCCGGAGAAGACGGAGTCCTATTCCTCGGCCCAGATGCAGGCTCAGACGACAAAACCGGGCTTCACCATCCTCTGGATCTATTACACCCACGATGTGGCGGTGATTTTCACCGAAGACGAAGTCGGAGGGGGATATCAGATCTCCAACGTGACCGGCAATCTCTTCGACGCCTTCGAGGACGCCAAGGTCAACGGTTTCGGACGGCTCCAGGGGCCTGCCGCTCCCCGGCTCCAGTCCTTCACCGCCGAATATAACAAAGAGAAGAAAGAAATCACCGTCCGGCTCCCGGTCAAAAAGGTCAATTTCCGGGAGGAAAGCGGGACGCTCAAGGCCGATTTTAGCTTCGTGATCTACGTCTACAAGCCGGACGGGCAGAAGGACAAATTCGAGGACCGGCGGTCTTTTGAAGGCCCCGTGGCCGAGGTGGAAGGCTCGGAAACGATCGCCTTCGCCTTCCCCTACGACCTTTCTCCGGGCCGGAACGATGTCGATATCATCGTCCTAGGCGGGGAGACCAACGGCCGGGGGCGGAAGATCTTTGCCTTCACGGGGAAATGACGGTCAGATTTTTGACCCGGACGCCGTTTCCCTGAAAAAAATCCTGACCTGGGTTCCCCTGCCTCGCTCGATTTCCAGCCGGCCGTCGAGCTGTTCGACGAGCATGGAAACCAGCTGGAAGCCCATGGATTCCGACCGGAGCGGGTTGAAATCAGGAGGCAGCCCGACCCCGTCGTCGGAGAAGACCAGGATGAATTCGCCCCCTTCGCCGGGGCGAAGACTGATGGTGATTTCCCCCCGCCGCTCGTCGGGGAAGGCGTGTTTCAAGGAATTCGAGAGAAGCTCGTTGGTGATCAGGCCGAGGGGGATCGCCGTTTGGATGTCGAACATCCTCTCGTCCATGTCCAGTTTCAGGCTGATCGTTCCCGGCCGCTTATCGGACGATTGAAGCATCTGGCCGGACAGTTGGCGCAGATATCCTCCGAACTCGATCCGGGAAAGGCTGCGGGACCGGTAGAGCTTTTCGTGGACGAGGGCCATGGACCGGATGCGGCGCTGGCCTTCCCGGAACGCCTCGGCGTCCCGAGGGTCGTTGATGTACCGGCTTTGCATGTTCAAAAGGCTGCTGACGACCTGCATGTTGTTCTTGACCCGGTGGTGGATCTCCCTGAGGAGGAGTTCCTTTTCCTGAAGGGCGGCCTGGAGAGCCCGTTCCCGGATTTTTCGCTCGGAAATGTCCCGGACGATACTCTGGATGAAGCGGGGCTTCCGGTCCGCGTCCCGGATCAGGGAGGCGTTGACCTCCACCTGGATTTCCGTCCCGTCCTTTTTCCGGAAGAGGCGCTCATAGACCGGAAACGTCCGCCCCTCGACGATACCCCGAAGCTTGTCCTGGGCGTCGGGAAATTCGGACGGGGCGACGAGGTTCCTGATGGACTTGCCGATCAGCTCCTCGACGGAATATCCGGTCATTTCGGAAGCCTTCCGGTTGACTTTCACATGGATGCCGTTGAGGTCGAGAAGAAAAACGGCGTCGTTGGCGTTTTCGAACAAGGCCCGGTAGAGGGCTTCGCTTTCGGCCCGCTCGTCCTCGAGACGCTTCCGCTCGGTGATGTCCGAGAAGAGGCCTTCGCAATACAGGACCTCACCCCGGGCGTCGAAGACGGCCCGCGACGTCTCCAGTGCAGTGAACGGCGTGCCGTCCTTGCGCTTCAACCGGACCTCGAGATTCCTGATCTCGCCTTTTTCCCGTATCTCCTTGACCCAATTGTCTCGGTCATCGGGATTCAGGTAGAGATCGCGGATGTCGGCTTGGCACATGTCCAACTCGTTGCGGAAACCGAACATCCGGACCAGGGCCGGATTGACGGTGATGAACCGGCCTTGGGGGAGGCTCTGGTAGATCCCATCCAGGCTTTTTTCGAAGAGGCCTCGGTATTTTTCCTCGGACGCCCTGAGGGCGGCCTCGAATTTATGCCGCTCGCTCACATCCTCGACGGTCCCCTCGTAACAGAGAACGGAGCCGTCCCGGGCCCGAATGGCCCGGGCGCTTTCGCGGACGTGGATGGAGGTCCCGTCTTTTCGCTTCCAGACGGCCTCCAGGCCGCGGATTTCCCCTTCCCGCTCGAGGCGGTCGCGGAAAGCGGTTCGGGAATACCCGGCCTCGAACCCCTCCTGTTCCAGGTTCCGGTTGATCAATTCATCTAAGCTTTCGTAACCGAGCATCCGGACGATCGTCGGATTGGCCAGGAGAATGCATCCCTCGGGCGTGGTTCGGTAGAGGCCGAGGGTCGAGTTCTCATACAGGCTTCGGAATCGTTCTTCGCTTTCCCGGAGCGAGGCCTCTGCGTTTTTTCGTTCGGTGATGTCCCGGGTGATCCCGACCAGCCCGCTGACACGGCCCGCCTCGTCGAAGATCGGGGCCTTGATCGTTTCAAAGTGAATCGCTTTTCCCTCCGGACTCCTGGTTTCCTCATCGAAGCGGAATTTTTTTCCGCTCTCGAATACGATATCGTCGCTTTTCCGGCAGGCCGCGGCCAGCCCGGGAGGGAGGATCTCTTCGTCCGTCTTTCCCAGGATTTGTCCGGGGGACAGCCCGAAGGCCTCCTCGAAGGCCCGGTTGATGACACGGTTGCGGCGGTCGGGGTCCTTGAAATAGATGATGTCCGGGATAGCCTGGATGAGGCTATCCATCCGGGCGTTTGTCTCGAGGATGGCTTGTTTGGCTCGCGTTGTTATTGAACCATCCGCCTCGTCCGGGGCGGACGCGGCGCATTCCTTCGACTTCTGGCTTTCTCCCGGAAAAGCTGCCTTTTTTACCTTGGCCATGGCCGTGTTCCTCGCGGTGGTCATCGACGACCCGCTTGGCGGATGATCATCGATTTCTTCACCTATATCCAAAAACGGGCCGGAAAACAATAGCCCTCCGACGGTTTTGATGTCACCCATGTCGAAATATCCTTTTTCCGGAAGGATATAAATTTTTGCGTCCGAGTGAATTTTCCAGAGATTTTGGAATGAAAAACGCCGGCCGGTCAGTTTCGCGGAGATTCGTGTTCGAGCGGAG
>JAFGEN010000122.1 GCA_016931595.1 Candidatus Aminicenantota bacterium
AGTTGGGCCATGAGGGCGCTTTTCGCCGTGAACATCCGCCGCTCGCCCGCGGCCAGGATCAACTCGGATTTGACCGCATCGGAACTCTTGGAGGACAACAGGGCAAGGACGGCTTCGTCGACATCCCTTCCTTTGAGGAGCCCGAGCGCCGACCTGGCGGCAGCCTGTTCCGCCCCGGTCGACCGGGCGGCCGTGTCAGCTAAGACCGGAACCACGGATGCGTCGCCCGCCGATCCCAGGGCTTTCAGGGCGGCGATCCGTTCGTCGACCCGATCGCTCTTCAGGGATTTCAGAATCGCCGGCCGGACAAGGTCCCCGGGATATTCGGCCAGGACGGCGATCAACTTGATCCGGCTGTCAGCGGGCAGGTCGGGGAGAAAGGGCGTCGCTTGCCCGATGTCTCCGGCAGTGAAAATGTCCAGTATCTTTGCGATGGCCGCATGCTGGAGGACTTCATCCTTGGATTTCAACAGCTCGAGGAGCGTAGCCGGGGCGTTGTCTCCCGAGGAGGAGATTTTGAGCCCGGCCGCGGCCAGGCGGATTGAGGCGGGAGGCCCGGCCTCCAGAACGGCCTCGGCGATCTTTAGGGGAGCGATTCTCTGTTCCGGCTCCATCGTTTCGGCGCAGGCCAGAGCGGCCGACATGGCCGCCTCCTTGACCCCGGGCTTGGCTGATTTGAAGGCCTGGAGGAGGGTGCCGGCGGCTTCCGTCCCGCCGATCCGCCCGAGGGCGTAAGCCGCGGCGACGGCTTCCTTTTCGTTCTGCTCCGAGAGAATTTTCGCCAGGGGGGCGGCGGCTTCGGCCGTTTTTCTGAACCCGAGCGAGGAGATGACTCCGATGCGGAGGTCGTTCGAAGTTTTCCCCAAGGCTCGGAGAAGGGCTTGATCCGAAGCCGGTCCGGGAATCTTTTCGAGAGCGTATCGAGCGGGGTCGGACATGTTTTTATCGACGAGATACCGTTCGAGAACCGGCACGGAAGCGGGGCCGCCGATAAGCCTCAGCTCCCGGCAGACGGCCATTTTGGCCGGAAGCGGAGCCGATGTTTTCAGGAAGTCGAGAAGCTTGGTTTCGGAGGCCGCCCGCCCGGCCGGGTCGTCCCGCAGGGCCAGGACCGCATCCCGGAATTTCCAGTAAGCGGTCGAGTCGATGTCGCCCTTGAACGAAGCCAGGTTCTTCAGGGCGTTTTCCAACGGCTTGAGGTCGGCTTGCGCCGCGGCCGAAGAGACGATTCCGGCCGAAAGGACAACAAGGGACGCGGCGAGGGCGAGGAGCGGTTTGCGAAAGTTGTTTTTCATGATATCGCCTCGTTACTCCGGAAGGACGAACGGTTTGCGGTAGGATCGGCTGAGGAGGCGGCTCGCCTCCGGGTCATCGAGGATGGTTTCCGTCGCCGGGTCCCATTTGATCGTCCGGCCGGTTTCGATGGCGATCACCCCGAGATGGCCGACGCTGGCCGAACGGTGGGCGGTTTCGGCCGGGGCGATCGTGGCGCCGCGGCTTCGGACGGCCTCGAGGAAGTTTCGGGAATGGTCGCGGCTTCGGGTCAGCTTGATCTCGTTGGGGCCGATGACCTCGTGAATAAGGTCGGAGGGCTGGGCTTCGAATCCGCCCCGGTCCACCCAGATCCAGCCGCGCTCGCCGATCCATTTCGTCCCGCTCTGGATCTCGTCGTAACCGCCGGCGATGACCAGCGGCGTCCCGTCGGCATAGCGGGCCTCGACCCAGTAGCGGGTCGGGCTGTTATAGATCCCGGTCGTCGGGAACTCGCCCGTGCCTTTGACTTCGACGGGGCCCGTTTGGTCGAAGCCCAGGCCCCAGTGGGCGATGTCGAGATGATGGCCGATCCAATCCATGAGCTGGCCGCCGCCGAAATCCATGTTCCAGCGCCAGTTCATGTGAACCCGGGCCTTGCAGTACGGCCAGTAAGGGGCCGGGCCGAGCCAGGTGTCATAATTGAACCCAGCCGGCGGGGCGGTCAGCGCTTCCTGTCCGAATGTTCCGGCGAAATCGTAATGGCCGGAGGGAAGCCCGACCTCGACCCGGAGGATCTTGCCGACCCGGCCGTTTCGGACAAGCTCGCAGGCCCGGTGGAAGTTGTCCACCGAGCGCTGCCAGCTTCCGGTCTGCCAGACCCGGCCATAGCGGCGGACCGCCTCGCAGATGGCCCGTCCCTCGGCCAAGCTGTGGGAGAGCGGCTTTTCGCCGTAGACGTCCCAGCCCTTCCTGAGACAGGAGACGGACAGGATCGCATGCCACTGGTCCGGGACGGCGAGGGATACGGCGTCGATGTCGGAGCGGAGGAGAATCTCCCGGTAATCCGCGTATGTCGCGCAGGATGTATTGTCGTAGTGCCGGTTGACGATCGCGGCGGCTTCGGCCAGATGGTCCTTGTCCAGGTCGCAGACGGCGACCCACTGGACTTCGTTTTTCTGAAGGAAGGACCGCATGTTGGACCCGCCCTGCATGCCGAAGCCGACCCCGGCCATGACGATCCGGTCGCTCGGCGGGACGGCCCCCTCGCGGCCCAGGGCCGAGGCCCGGACGATCGAGGGGAACGCCGCCGCCCCGGCCACGGCCGCGGGCAGGGTTCGGAGGAAGTCGCGGCGGGAAAAACGGGAGGATGTTCGTTTCATGGAGAGTGTCTCCTTGAAGGGATGGAATATCCTTATCCCAAAGGCCGAAGAAAATCAAACGGAGCGATGGGCGCGCCTTCATCCGCCGGCGAATCGTTCCGGGGATACGGCCGTTTCCGGGAAGGCGGCGAGGACCTGCTTGTCCCGGGTCACGAGTCGGATACGCAGCGAGAGAGCCAATGAGACGTATTCGCAATCATAGGCCGTGCAG
>JAFGEN010000123.1 GCA_016931595.1 Candidatus Aminicenantota bacterium
GACCGCGCTGGAGAAATCGTCCGAGGTCACGGTCCCGAGCGTCTTCATCTCCTTGGGGTTGGAGATGTCGACGATGATCAGGCCTTCTCCGCCCGAGGCGATATATGCTCGCTTGTCCCTGACGGCCAGCCCGCTGGGCTCCCCGGCGAGCCTGAGGACGGCGACTTCGACCGGGGCCTCGGGCTTTCGAATGTCGAGGACATGGAGCCCCGTGTCGCTGTTGGACAGATAGGCGAAATCGCCGGAAACGGCCAGCCCGTAAGTGAACCCGGGCAGCTTGAAGGAGCCGAGGACTTTCAGCCCGGCGGGGTTGGAAAAATCGATGGTGTAGAAACCGAAATTGTCGGCCGTGAGGAAGCCAGTGTTTTCCCGAATGACCAGCGTCCGGGGAATCCCTTCGGTGAACGTCAGGGGCTTGCCCGGCCTGGGTTTGGCCGGGTCGGCGACGTCGAACGACTTGATCGACCAGCGGTCGGTCACGTAGACGGTGTTTCCGGCGACGGCGATGTTTTGGACGCCGCGGAAGATGCTCGAACCGCCCAAGGAAACCGGCCGGGCGGGGTCCGTCAGGTCGACGGATTGAACCCCCGACAACTCGCCCACGGCGAAGGCCAGGTTGTCTTTCCCGCAGACGGACACGATCGAGCTTGGGGTGAAAAACCGCCCAAGAATCGAGGGTTTCTTGATATCGGAGAAATTCAGGAAAAAGACGCCCGAGAAGTAGTCGACGACGACTCCCCGGTTTCCGAAGATCCGGACGTTCCAACCTTCGTTGTACATCGTGTACTTGTTGGTCGAGGCGACGGCCGGGGCGGCGGGGTTGGAGATATCGAGAAGCTGGTAGCCGCCGTCGTACAGGCTTCCGACGCAGAGGACGCTCCCCTCGACGGCCGCGCTCCGGGCGTATCCGGAGGCGGTCAGGGAATTCGTCTGCTTCGGTTTGGCGGCGTCCCGGATATCGACGGTCTTGATCCCGCCCGGGCCGTCGGCGATATAGGCGTAATCGTCGGCCAGGGCGAGGCTTTCGGCCGTCCCGTCGGTGTCGAGCGACCCCAGGGGCACTAATTTTCCGGGTGAGGAGGCGTCGACCGTCTGAAGGCCGGCTGCTCCGTCGGCCAGGAAGACCGTTTTGCCCCGAAGCTTCAACCCGAGCGCTTCTCCCGGAGAATTCCAGGCGCCGGCGGCCTTGGGAGAGGCGGGGTCGGCGAAATCGACCGCCAGAAGCCCCTCGGTGTAGTCGGCGACAAAGGCCGTCGTCCCGTCGACGGCCACATCGCGGGCTTCTCCCGGCGTGTCGAAAACGCTTTTCAAAACCGGTTTTTTCGGGTCGGACGCGTCGATGACGGCCAGCCCCTTCTCCGCCGCGGCGACAAGCGCCATGTCGCCCGAAAGAGCGACGGCATATCCGCCTCCCAGGTGAATTTCGGAGAGGAGAATCGGCCTCGTCACCTGGGTGATATCCAGGATCCGCAAACCGTTCTGAAAAGCGCAGTAGGCGAGGTTGCCCCGGATTTCGACGTCCTGGGCCTTGGTCCAGAGGACCGAGCCGGAAAACGATAGCCCGCCGCCGTCCCGGCCGAAAAGGACGCTGCCGAAAAAGGCGAAAAGTGCCAGGGCCGGGACAAAAATCCTTTTGGGGATGGAGATGTTCATCGTCGTCCTCCGACTTTTTTGAATCATGCGGGTCAAATCATCACGTCGTCCTGCCATCCCAGCTTGATCAATTCGATCTTGGCCGGGTCGGCCGTTCCGACGCCGTACCTGGTCTCGGCCAGGGGGATGTGCTTGGGGACCGGCGGGATTTCCTGGGCCGGTCCGAGCTCTTTCCGCCGCTTGGCCTGGATCAGACGAAGCCCGACCGAATCCACGGCCACCGGGTCAAGCCCGACGATCAGGCCTTTGTAATTCCAGACATAGCGGCGGCTGAAGTTGTGCGGCCCCCGTCCGTGGAATTGCGGCGTCAGGGCGCAGAGGATGTTCAACCGGGTCTTGCCCTTGACCTGGGGAAGGAGGAAGAGCGAGCCGAGCGAGGCGCAGCTGTCGGGGTGATAGTCGGGCTGCGATTCGGCGAACATGATGTAATTCTTGAGACAGCCCGACATCCCGGCCAGGTAATGCGTCCGGATGGGCCGGGCGTTGATCAAGGCCGTCGCCTTCTGGAAAAGAGGGTTGGTCCGGACGGTGTGGTCGTCCATCCCGATGTTCTCTTCCTTGATCCCGGCATCCAGCAGCCGTTGCTTGATCGCCTTCTCCACCGGGGCGGGCGTCGGAAGGAACGACCAGACGTTGGTCTTGATCCCGACGATGTCCTCCGGCTTGACCAGCTGCTTCCAGGCCGAGACCGGGTCGGCCGCGTCCAGGAGGTTGACCACGGCCTCGTCCAGCATCCGCTGGATGACCGGTTCGTTGAAGGCAGAATCGGCGCCCAGGGCTTCGGCGTGGCGGATGAGGACCACCCGGGTTTTTTTCTCCTGGGCCGATAGGGAAACCGGGCCGAGAGCGGCCGCTCCCAGCACCGCCGCGGCCGAACCGCGGATGAAATCGCGTCGGGTCATGTTGCTTTTCATCGTGTTCCTCCCGGCTGGGTTTATCGGAATGCGGCCGCGGCCAGGCGGCCGGCGTATTCCTTGGACGACGCATCGAAGACGACCGCCAGAAGCGCGTCTTTTATCTTGAGCATCGTCCAATTCTTGTTTTCGGTCAGGGCGGCCCCGTCGGAATCCGCCTCGGGGACGTAAGATTTCCGGAACAAGGCGGCGGCTTCGGCGGCCTTCCCGGCGTCGGGGTATCGGACGACGAGAAGGACCCCGAAGTCCGAATCCCCGCCGGCGTACTCGGCCAGCGCGCACTCGGTTTTCGGGCCCAGGTTCAGGATGTTGTCCGAGGCGACGAAGAACCGGTTGTTGAGATGGACCGCGTCGTGGAAGAAGCTTTCGCTCAGCGGTTTCCGGCCGGCGGCGGGCAGAAGCTCGAGCAACCCGGGCCTCGCGCCGTC